>QHTP01000319.1 GCA_003220855.1 Gemmatimonadota bacterium | reverse complement strand
CCCACGCCGTCCAGGATCCGTACACGGCCGCGAGCTGGTAGGGGTCGGTGTCGTTGCCCACGCGCGTCCAGCTGGCGCGCACTTTGGCGTAGGACAGCAGGTGACTCTGAACGCGCAGCGCGTCGGTGACGATGAAGGCAGCGCCGACCGAGGGGTAGAAGATGGAGTTTTGATTGCGGGGCAGCGTCGACGACCAGTCGTTGCGGCCGGTCACATCCACGTTGAGCCAGTCTTTGAAATTGAAGCTGGCCAAGCCATAGAGCGAGTTGACCTTTTTCTTCAACATGCCGATACCGACGGTCGGCGAGCCGTCCGAGTTCCCAAGTGTGTAGACGCCGGGAATCACAAGCCGGGAGACAATGCCGGCGGCCCCGTTTAAGTCGTTCACGCGCGCGTTGCCGCCGGCGTTGACCGTCACGGTCAGGTCCTTGAACAACGGGCGAGTGCCTGTGACGAGAAAATCGCTGTTCGTTTCACTGTGCGTCTCGGCTACGTCCAGCAGTCCGCCCCCGTTGTAGGGCGAGATGTTGTTCACCGGGTAGTTCGCCCGATAGTGATCCTGGTACCAGTCGCGACCAGTACGGCCGGTGACGCTCAACCAGTCGTTGAACTTGTACGTCACCGCAGCGTGGCCGATGCCCCGGTCCCGTGCATAGTCGGTCGTCTTGGCCGTGGCCTCCCAGTACGGGCTGGGGTGGTAGCTGTAGTTCCAGCTGTAGGGGATGGGCGCGTCGGTGCGCAGCAGCCCATCGCCCTTGATGATCTGCTGGGTCAGCGGATCGTTCAGGTCACGGTACAGGTTGTCCTTCAGAATCCGGGTGTCCACTTGGCGGCCGAACCAGATGAACCCCTGCATCGGGTCCGTCTCCTCGTACGCCTGCTGCGGCTGGTTCTGGAAGATGTTGTTGACGTAGTCGATCGACGCCTCGGCGCTCCAGTGGTTCGACATCTGGGCCCCGCCGGAGAGGGTCAGGTCGGTGCGGGTGTTATCGTTGTTCGGGTACATCCCGGCCTCGCCGGTGCGCCCGACCGACAGCCGGACGTTGTTGCGCTCACTGCTCTTGGTCACGGCCACGTTCATGTTCGTCATCACCCCGGTGTTCCAGAAGTCGCTCACGTTGTTGGGGTGCGCGGACCACGGCCCCACGCCGAAGAACTGGTGGCAGGGCTTACTTGTGTCGTAGCCGGCACTGACGATGGGATTGCCCTTGGCATCCCTTGGGTAGACGCACCCGGTGGTCCGGTTGTCGAGCTTGGGGCCCCAGCTCTCGTCCGCTCCGTCGTTGATCCCGCCGAAGTTGCCGTCCACGAAGTCGAACTCACCGTAGAAGCCCTGGCCGTATTGGTTCTGGTAGTTCGGCAGCCGCAGCGGCGACTCTGTCGTCGTGCCGAACACGGCCGTGACGCCGAAGCCCTGGTTTGGGCCGCCCTTACCGCTCTTCGTTACGATGACGATCGCGCCGTTCGCCGCGCGCGAGCCGTACAGCGCCGCGGCGTTGGGGCCTTTCAGCACGGTGATCGACTCGACGTTGTTCGCATCGATGTCCGCCGCCGCGTTGCCGACGTCGTAGCCGCCCAGCGAGCCGCCCCCGTACCCATCGTTCGTCGCCGCCGAGTTGTCGATCGGAATGCCGTCCACGATCACCAGTGGCTGGTTCTGACCCAGGATGGACCCCGCGCCGCGCGAGACGATGCGCGCCGAGCCGAATGGGTTGCTGGAATTGGTCACGTACAGGCCGGCCACGTTGCCCTGTAACGCCGACACCACATTGGTCGTGGGCACGCCCGTCAGCCGCTCGCCGGAGACGCTCTGCGCCGAGTACGGCAGGGTGCGCTGCTCCCGCTCGATGCCGAGCGCCGTAGTTACGGACACCGCCTCGAGCTGCATCGCCTGGAACTGCATCGCGACGTCGACCGCGGGCGCGACCTTCCGGACCACGGGGCGATAGCCGATGCGCTTGAAGGTGAGACTGTCCCGGCCCGCCGGAACGTCCAGCGCGTAGCGGCCGTTCGCGTCCGTGAAGGTTCCCGCGGCCGTGCCCATGATGCCGACCCGCACGCCCGACATCGGCTTCTGCGTGCCGGAATCCTGCACCTGGCCCACCACGTGTGTGGGCTCTTGTGCCGGCGCCCTCTCTACGGCAACGAGGAACAGCGCGGGCAGCACGAGGCCACTGGTGAGAATGGAACGAACCCAACAACGATCCTTGGTCATATGGATCCCCCTTTGATCCCGGGTCTAGAGCACCCAGCGCCTAGGGACAACGCCGCGCCGCCCCACCTGACCGTGGTGCGGATCCGCGCACAACTGCTCTTGTAGGGTGACCCAAGGGATGACGGCCATTGGGAATCCCCGAACGCTGACGGCGTTACCGCTGCTTATACTGGCCCCTTGCGGGCTCGTCAAGAGCCCCGGATCAAGGGGTGAGGGCTAGAACCGCCCTCCC
>QHTP01000318.1 GCA_003220855.1 Gemmatimonadota bacterium | reverse complement strand
TCGTAGTCGAGCCACACGGCGCCGTTCGCGTTCATCCACTGGCGTAACCCGGCGCTGGCGGTCACGTCCTTGAAGTGGAGGTTGCCCATGTTCTTGAAGAGCTGGAGGTAGCCCCACTTGTAGATCAGGACGTCCTCGAGACCGTCGTTGTCGAAGTCGCCCCACACCGCTCCCATCGACACGCCCTCGCCCGGGCGGTTCACATCCGCCAGGCCGGCCGCGCGGGCGACGTCCGTGAAGGTGCCGTCGCCGCGGTTCAGGTACAGCGCATTGGGATATCCGAACCGGCTGTTCGTGAAATAGAGATCGGGCCATCCGTCGTTGTTCACGTCGGCGACCGACACGGCGGCACCCGACGACCCGATGAGGGGGGCGATGTTATCGAGCTTCGGGTCCAAGGTCGGCCCGTGATGCACGAAGCTGATGCCCACCTGGGCGGTGACGTCCGTGAAGTGAAATTGTGGGACGGCGGCATCGCCCCCGGCGCGGTCTGCGCGGCGGTTCAGAAGAATCACGAGGACGATGGCGGCCAGGAACGACACAGCGACGGCGATGCGGCGCCACGAGCGAGGCGGGGGTGGGGAAATCACGGCGGGAACCTACCACCCGCCGCGCGCGCGGCACAAGCAACGCATCTTGTCGGCGTGCCCGGTCCTGGTGATCTTCACGCCCGTGCGCGTGAGAGTCCTGGGCGGCATGGGGGTGCTGCTGGTGGCTGCATGCAGGGGAGCGGCGCCGGGCGCAGACCAGGCGAGGAGCGACTCGGCGCTCACGGCCCGGACCTGGGGCCTCGCCTACCTGCAACAACAGCAGCTCCCACGCGCCGAAGCGGAATTCGAGAAGGTCGTGGCGCTCGCGCCCGATCAGGCGCTGGGGTACGCCGACCTGGGTCTCGTCTATCTGCGCGAGGGCCGCCTCCGCGACGCCGAAGCGCAGCTCCGACGCGCCGCCGCGCTGGACTCGAGCGGCAGCGACATCGGGCTGATGCTGGCCGAGGTGTACCGGCTGACCGGGCGGGCGTCCGACGCGCGCCGCGAAATCGACGGCGTGCTGCGGCGCGATTCCACCGACATTCGGGCCCTGTACGCACTGGCGCAGCTCGCCGCACGGTCCGCCGATCCCGCGGAGCGGCAACGCCGGGAAGCCCTGCTGCGGCACGTGCTGGCCCGCGCTCCCGCGAATCTCGTCGCCCGGCTCGAGATGATCGACCTGCTCCTCGCGCGCGGATCGGCCGGGGCCGCGGCCGGCGAGCTCGAGGCGTTGCAGCGTCAGCTGCCGCAGTTGCCGCGGGAGGCCGCGCGCTTTTTTCAGCGTGCCCTCGTGCTGGCGCGCACCGGTCGGGCAGCCGAGGCGGCGGCTCAGGCGACGCAGTTCCACCACGCGATGGAAGTGACCGCCCCATACCAGGTCGGTCTCGAGCGCCTGGGAGGATCGAGCGGTTCGAGCGGCGTGGCCGCCGGTTATCCGGTCCTGACGTTCAACCCCAACATGGCCGTGCCCTCGGACGACCCGCGCGCGGTCGCGGCGGCGATCCGCTTCACGGATGTGACGGCGGGGAGCGGGCTCGAGGTCGTGCCGGCGCTCGCCGAGAGCGTGGCGAGCTCGCTCGAGCGCGCGGTGGCGCTGGCGGTGGGGGACTTCGACGACGACGAGACCCAAGATCTGTTCGTCGCGGGGCACCTGTTCCGCGGCAATCTCGGGCGCTTCGTCGAGACCAACGCCGGTGCGGGGCTCGCGCTGCGGGACCGGCCCGTCGCCGCGGCGTTCGGCGATTTCGACAACGACGGCAGGCTCGACCTGTTCGTCGCGACCACGGGGCGGGGCGTCCTGCTCCGGAATGAGGGCGGTGGCACGTTTCGCGACGTCGCGGCCTCCGCGGGCCTGGCCGATTCCGGGGCGGTCGGAAGGGTCCTGTTTTCGGACCTGGACCATGACGGCGACCTCGATCTCTTTCTCGCCACGCCCAGGGGGAACCGGGCCTACCGCAACAACCTCGACGGCACGTTCCGCGAGATGGCCGCGCCGATGGGCCTGGCCATGGAAAGCAGCCGCGACGCCGCCGCGGGCGACTTCGACGGCGACGGCCGCACCGATCTGGTGGTCATCGCCGCCGACGGGCGTGCGCGCCTCTTCCACAACCTCGGCCAGGGGCGGTTCGAGGACGTCACGGCGGGGAGCGGCCTCGCCGCCGTGCGGCGGGCCGGCGCGGTCGCCGTCGGCGACTACGACAACGACGGGTTCCTCGACCTGTTCTTGACTTCGCTCGACGGCACCGACCCCGCGTTGTACTTGAACCGCGGCGACGGCACGTTCGAGCGCGACGGGCGCAGCGACGTGGTGCGCCGCAAGCTCGGCGGCGTCGCGGGTCTGGACGCCGCGTTCTTCGACTTCGACAACGACGGCCGGCTCGATCTCGTCGTGGTGGGAAAGCCCGCGACGCCGCACGGGCGCGGTGTGTTCTTGTTTCGCAACGACGCCGCGAGAGGTTTCGAGGATTACTCCTCGATCCTGCCCGCGCCCGACAGCCTGCGGGCCGGCCGGGCCGTCGCCGTAGCGGACGTCGACCAGGACGGCGACCAGGACCTGATCGTCGTCGGCTGGGACGGGCGGCCCCGCGCGCTCCGCAACGACGGCGGCAACGTGAATCAGTACGTGGACGTGCGCCTCGTCGCGCTGCGTCAGGGCAGCGGGAAGAACAACCGCTTCGGGCTCGGCGCGGCGGTCGAGCTGCGCTCGCGTGACCTGTACCAGCTACGGCTCGCGACCGACCGCGTGATCCATTTCGGCCTCGGCCGCCGACTCAAGGCCGACGTGCTGCGCGTGCTCTGGACCAACGGCGTCTCCCAGACTGTCTA
>QHTP01000302.1 GCA_003220855.1 Gemmatimonadota bacterium | reverse complement strand
GGGAGGTGCTGACCCGGGGGCGGTTGGGGGAGGTGTACAACATCGGCGGGCAGGCGGAGCGGCCCAATCTCGTGCTGGTGCGTGCCCTGCTCAGAATCCTCGATAAGCCCGAGTCGCTGATCCGCTATGTCACCGATCGGCCCGGGCATGACCGCCGATACGCGATGAACTGCGACAAGCTGCGCCGCGAGCTGGGCTGGGAGCCGCGGCACGCCTTCGAGGCGGGGCTCGAGGCCACGGTGCGCTGGTATCTGGAGCATCGCGCCTGGTGGGAGCGGGTGCTGAGCGAAGCGTACCGCGCGTCCAATGCGCTGTACCTGAAGCGCGACTGATGCGCGTGATGGTCTTGGGCGCGGGCGGTATGCTGGGCCACGACCTGGTGGCGACCGCGCCGCCGGACGTGACGCTCTTCCCCTTCTCACGCACGCAGCTCGACATCACGCAGCACGACGCCGTGGCCGCGACGCTCGGCGACGTGCGGCCCGAGGTGGTGATTAACGCCGCGGGCTACACGGCGGTTGACCGCGCCGAGTCGGAGTCCCAGGAGGCGGTGCGGGTGAATGGCGCAGCGGTGGGAGGGCTGGGCCGGATGGCGCGCCAGACGGGGGCGCGGCTGATTCATTTCAGCAGCGACTATGTGTTCGACGGACAGGCCACCGAGCCGTACAGCGAGGAAAGCCTGCGCCACCCGATCAACGCGTACGGCACGAGCAAGCTGGCGGGGGAGACGGTCTTACAGGCGAGCGGCGCCCAGTATCTCATTGTCCGCACGCAGTGGCTGTTCGGCGTGCATGGCAAGTCGTTTCCCAGGACCATGTGGGAGCGGGCGCGCGCGGGACGCGCCACGCAGGTGGTGCGCGATCAAACGGGCCGCCCCACCTACGCGCCCGACCTGGCCGCGGCGGTCTGGACGCTGATCCGGAAGAGCGCGTGTGGCGTGATGCACGTCGCGAACCAGGGCGAGGCCACCTGGTTCGACGTGGCCGCCCACGTGTTCGCCCGGGCGGGCAGGCCCGATCTGCTCACGCCCTGCGCGACGGCCGATTATCCCACGCGGGCGCGCCGGCCGCGCTACAGCGTGCTCGATACGGCGCGCGCCGAGGGGGTGCTGGGGGGGCCGCTGCCCAAGTGGGAGGATGCGGTGGAGCGGTTTCTGTCCTCACCCCTTTGATCCGCTCGCCCTTCGGGTCCTCACTCCCATCTGCTTCTCGAGGGTGCCACCGACCTTCCCGAGACCCCGGGCTTGCGCCCGGTCAGTCGAGGCTGGGCATTAACCGAGGATTTCGTCGACCCCGACGGCGAGCCCGGGCAGGAGGAGCGGTCGCAGGGTCTCAGCGCGCGTCACCGTAGCGATCTCGGCGTACCCGTCCGGTCCCGGCCCCCGGCACACGCTGATGGCATCGCCCGCCAGATCCACCAGCCAGGCCTCGGGGATTCCGGCGGCGGCGTAGCGCGGGATCTTCACATCGCGGTCACGCTCGAGCGACGTGTCGGCAACTTCGATCACCAGCAGGACGTCCTGCGGCCCGGGAAGCCACGCGCCCCCCAAGCCGCCGGGCCGCCGCAACACGGCGATGTCCGGCTGTGGTTCCCACCGCTCGGCCAGCACGACGGGATTCTGCACGCTCACGGCGGTGTCGCTGCGGGAGCGGCGGGCCAGGAGGTCGTTGAGACGAATCACGCACGCCGCATGCGCGCCGCCAATGGGCGTCATCTCGACGATCTGCCCGTCGAGCAGCTCGACGCGGTCGTCTTCGTCCAGGATGCCCAGCTCGGCCAGCCGGTGGTAGGAATCCACCGTGAAGGGACCCGGAAGCAGCTGAGCGGCCATCTGCACAATATGGACTCGGCGAAATGCGCGAGTCAATTTGGGCCCCCGGCGGATCTCCGCCGTCATCATTTCTTCGCCTGAGGGTCCCCAACAATGCGCGCACGGGATCGCTTGGCCCGCGTTCCGCCGACAGCAGGTCCTTCGCTTCGCGCGCGTGCCGCGCGCTCGGTCCTCACCCCTTTGATCCCCTCTCCCTTCGGGTCCTCACCCCCTGTCCCCCTCTCCGCCATGCGGAGAGGGGGAACGAAAGGTCAGTCCGTAGTTCCCCCTCTCCACATTGTGGAGAGGGCGACAGGGGGTGAGGACGGGACTCAGAACCGATACCCGAGGCCCAGCGACAACACCGGATACACCTTCAGATACTTGCGCACGTCGTGCTGCGTCTTGGTTTCCTGCGCCTGGAGATCGGCCGCGAGCTGGGCATTGCTCGCGGCGCCGGTCGAGGTGAGCGAGATCGTCGGCTTGCCAAGCACCCCGCCCAGATCGAACAGCAGCTTCAGCGCCCTACCCGAGCTCGCCGGAGTGCCAAAGCCGAAGCCCAGGTAGGGAGCCGCGTTGCGGAACTTGCCTTGGAGGGTGAGGATGCCGACCTGACTGCTCGAGTACTTGTCGCCGTTGATCTTGAACGTGTCCACCGACGACGGCTGGCCGATGGCGGTGATCGTGAGGGGATTGGTCGCGAGCCCGCCCGTCACATGGAAGCTGCCGCGCCGTGCGGGCGAGAGATCGATGAGCGCCGTGAAGGTGTGCAGCTTGAAGGAGGCGTCATAGCTGATATCCGGCTGCGACGTGCTGGTGGAGGTGCTGTAATAGCTCCCGCCGACTCGCAGCGCG
>QHTP01000301.1 GCA_003220855.1 Gemmatimonadota bacterium | reverse complement strand
GATCGAACCAGCGTGCAATTGACGACCGCGAGCATCCGTCGCGCCCGGCGCCACGGGCCACTTGGCCGCCGCCGCGCCCAGCCCGGGTCCATGCGCTGGACCGGCGACCGGAGTGCCGGCGAGAGCAGGCTCGCCCAGCTCGCCCGGTTCGGCCTCGCGATCACCGGGAAGCCCCTGCTGGAACTCAAGCCAGAGGACGCGTGAGCGATGTGTGGAATCGTAGGGTACGTCGGGCCGCGGGAAGCGGCGGCGGTTCTGGTGGAGGGCTTGAGCCGGCTGGAATATCGCGGCTACGACTCCGCCG
Organism: Gemmatimonadota bacterium; assembly: GCA_003220855.1. Taxonomy (GTDB): domain Bacteria; phylum Gemmatimonadota; class Gemmatimonadetes; order Gemmatimonadales; family GWC2-71-9; genus AG41. The sequence goes on along the minus strand of QHTP01000301.1, from coordinate 2,371 downwards.
GTGTCGCGGTCCTCAACGGGGGCGGGGTCGAGACCCGCAAGCTGACGGGACGCATCGCGCGTCTGCGGGACCTCCTGGCGCAGGCGCCGGTGCACGGCAGCTGCGGCATCGGCCACACGCGCTGGGCGACGCATGGCGCGCCGACCGAGCGTAACGCGCATCCGCACAGCGACTGCAGCGGCACTCTCGCCCTGGTCCACAACGGGATCATCGAGAACGCCGATGTGTTGCGCACCCGGCTCGAGCGGGCGGGCCACCGCTTCTCGACCGAGACCGACACCGAAACGCTGGTGCACCTGATCGAAGACTCCGTGGGCGAGACGCTCGAGGAGCGCGTCATGGCCGCCCTCGCCCACGTCGAGGGGACCTACGGGATCGCGGTGGTCTCCGAGGCGGATGCCGGGAAGATCGTGGTCGCCCGGCGCGGCTCACCGGTGCTGCTCGGGGTCGGAGATGGCGAATTTCTCGTGGCCTCCGATGCGAGCGCCGTGCTCGCCCATACGCGATCGGTGGTCTATCTCAACGACGGCGACGTCGCCGTGGTGACACGGGCCGGGTATCGCGTGCTCGACAGTCACGCCCAGGAGCAGGACCGGGCGGTGGACGACATCGAATGGGATCTCGATGCCATCGCGCTGGGGGGCTACCCGCACTTCATGCTCAAAGAGATCTGCGAGCAGGCGGAGACGGTGCGGAGCACCCTGCGGGGGCGGTTGCTCGCCGGGGAGGGTACGGCCCGTCTCAACGGCCTGAACCTGACGCCCGCACAGTGCAGCCGGATCCGACGCATCGTGATCGTAGCGTGCGGCACGTCGTGGCACGCCGGACTGGTGGGTCGTCATGTCCTGGAGGAGCTCAGCGAGATCCCGGTCTCGGTCGAGTACGCGTCGGAGTACCGCTACCGGCGCGAGCTCCGCATTCCGGGCACGCTGACCATTGCGATTTCGCAGTCGGGCGAGACGGCCGACACGTTGGAGGCGCTGCGTGCCGCCAAGGCGGCGGGCTCGACCGTGATCGGTCTGGTCAACGTGGTGGGCTCCACGATCGCGCGGGAGGCCGACGGCGGCATCTACCTGCACGCCGGTCCGGAGATCGGCGTCGCCTCCACCAAGGCGTTCACCGCCCAGGTGGTCGCGCTGCTACTGTTGAGCCTGTGGCTGGGACGGCAGCGCGGCGTGTCGGTGGACGAGGGGCGCGCCATGGTCACGGAGTTGTTGGGCCTGCCGGATCTCGTGGCGCGGGCCCTCCAGGTGGAGTCGCAGGTCCGGGCGATCGCCGAGCGCCATGCCGAGGCACGCAACGCCCTGTATCTGGGGCGCGGCGTCAACTTCCCGGTGGCGCTCGAGGGCGCCCTGAAGCTGAAGGAGATTTCCTACATCCACGCGGAGGGCTACCCCGCCGCGGAGATGAAGCACGGGCCCATCGCCCTGATCGACGAGAACATGCCGGTCGTCTGTCTCGCGCCGAAGGACTCCGTCTATGCCAAGGTGGTGTCCAACATGCAGGAAGTGAAGGCACGGGGCGGCAGGATCATCGCCATCACCAGCGAGGGCAACGGTGATCTCGGGCGGCTCGTGGACCACCAGATCGCGGTGCCGGCGAGCTCACCTCTGGTGGCGCCGGTGCTGACGGTCATTCCGCTTCAGCTCCTGGCATACCATATCGCCGTGCTGCGTGGCTGCGACGTGGATCGGCCGCGCAACCTGGCGAAAAGCGTAACAGTCGAGTGATAGATACCATGACACCCAAGACGATCGTGCGCCTCGCGGCGCTCATGCTGCTGGCAGGTCCCGCCGTCGCGCAGACGGCGAGCGGGGGGAGGGCCGCGACCAGCGACTTCCAGCCCAACGACCAGATCCTGCTCGAGGTGGAGGGGGACAGCCAGTTCACCCACGCCTTCACGGTCGGCGCGGGACCGGCCCTGATGCTGCCGGTGATCGGTCCCATCCCGCTCACGGGCGTGCGGCGCGCGCAGGTGGAGACGTACCTCACGCAGCAGCTCAAACGCTACATGAAGAACCCGGTCATCCACGCCAAAGTGCTGGTGCGGCTGTCGGTGCTGGGTGAAGTGGAGCACCCGGGGTTCTACCCGGTCGCGGCCGACGCCCCGCTGTCGGATGCCTTGATGGCGGCCGGGGGGCCCACGAAGGACGCGAAATTCACCGGTACGCGCATCGACCGCATTGGCCGGGACGGTGTGGCGGGCAGCGATCTGCAGGAGGCGATCGCGCGCGGCGCGACGGTCGACGGGATGGGACTGCGCTCGGGGGACCAGATCATCGTGCCCAAGCGGCATGACAGCGAATCGACGTTCCGGATTATCGGGATCCTCGCGGGCATTCCCGCCGCGATCCTGATCGCTACTCACCTT
>QHTP01000300.1 GCA_003220855.1 Gemmatimonadota bacterium | reverse complement strand
ACCGCCAGGGGGTGGAGTCCGACAGCGCGATGCTCCGATATCACTGCCAGGTGTGGTACCACGCCGCCACTCCGCCCGCCGGGTGCGGTGGAGGACTGCTCATCTACCACGTCGACTCGCAGCAGATCGCGCAGCACGGCTTCGAGCAAGACAACCGCGTCAACGCCGGTACGTTGCACGGCGTGGAAGTGATGCAGGCGGACGGGTTCGGCAATCTCGATGCAAACCCCAGCAGCGCCGCGTGTCCCAGGGCGCCCATCTCGTCCACGTGCGCCGACCGCGGGGACGCGGGAGACCCCTATCCGGGAGCGACCGGGAACACCGCCTTCACGCCGACCAGCACACCGGCGGCGATCAGAAACGCGGATGGACTGGCGGCCGGCTTCCTGGTTCAGCAGATCGCGCAGCTCGCGGCGAACGGGCCGATTCAGTTTCAACTGACCTATCCGGATTGGATCGTGCGTGCCGCGGATACGGCGGCGGTGATTCAGTTCGACGGTGTGAGCTATCATCTGTTCCGCGACATTCTCACGGCGGGCTCGGTCCACACGGTGAGCGTCGCCGACACGCAGTACGCCGCGGCGGGTCGGACTCGGTACGTGTTCGGTTCGTGGTCCGGTGGGCAGGCGCGGAGCTTCACCTACACGGCCGGCGCGAGCCCGGAGACCCTGACGGTCACGTTGGCGCGGTCGAACCAAGTCGACTTTACGGAGACCAGCGGCGGTACGGTCACGGGCCCGGTCGCGAGCGGCACATTCGTACCCGAGGGCGCGCCCGTGACGCTCACGGCCACGGACACGGGCGCGGCCACGAGTTTTCTGACCTGGGCCGGGGACACGGTTTCGAAGAGCGCCACGATCACTCTCCCGATGAGCCGGCCGTACACCGTTCGGGCCGTGTTCCTCCCGCCGCTGAGCACTGCGGACGTCGTGGCTCAGCTCTTGAGCGGAACGAGCGCGCTCAGCGCCGTGCAACTTGCCGATCTCGACCAGCTGGGGAACAACAACGGCGCCTTCGACGTGGGCGATTTCTTGGCTTGGGTACAAGCGACGGGCGCACCGCTCACCGCCCAGCAGCGCGCGCCGGTGGGCGTGCGGAAGACGCGAGGAGCGGCGCGATGAAGCGGGTCGCCACGTGGGTGCTGGCGGCGACGCTCGCGGCGGCAGCGAGCTGCATTGACGCCGGGCCGGTGGCGGGCGTGCTCACGCTGTCGCTCACCACGCCCAACGCCGGCGCGGACGGGGCCATCCTGTTCAGTGTGACGGGCCCGCAGCCGCTCGCGAGCGTCACGGCTGGCCCCGGTCTGCGCGTGTTCTTCCAACCCTCGTCGACGGTGACCCGCTGTGCCGTCACGGGACCGCTCACCAACGGCACCGTGGTCACGATCGGCGTCGCCGACGTGCGCCAGGTCGCCCAATACGTCGCCACGATCCAGAGCGTCGCGGCGTCCGCCGACTTTCAGCTGCGCGCGCTCACGGGTTACTCGCTCACGGTTTCGAAATAGGCGGCGCACACTCGCCCGCCTGGGTCACGAACGCCGCCGTGCCGTCGGGAAGCCGCAATCCGACGATCGCGGCCCGGCCTGCGTGTGTCGCCCATTGCGCGAATGCGCCCGTGGCCGCCGGGGCGGTGGGCTGGCGCGCCACGTACAGCGTGTATGGATTGGTGAGCGCGGTGTCGGCCACGAACAGGATCCGCAGGCTCAAGTCCCGGAGCTTGGCATACGTAGGCAGATCGGCGAGGGCGTACGCGTCGCGCTCGTCGGCCAGGTGGAGCGTCGCGGCCTGGTCTGCCCCCGACTCGATACGCCAGCGCGCGACGGGCGAGACCCCCGCCGCCCGCCACAGGGCCAGCTCCTTCACATGCGTTCCGGACGAATCGCCGCGCGACACGAACGGGCCCCCCCCGGCGGCGATGCGGCGGAACGCGGCAGCGGCCGAGGGGGCCGCGGCCACCCGTGCCGGATCCGCCGCCGGCCCGACGATCGCAAACCGGCTCGCGACGAGCGGGCAGCGGAGCACGGCGTGCCCGGATGCGACCAGCAGACGCTGCTCCAGCGCCGGGGCGTGCGTGATCACCACGTCGAGATCACCGTTCGCCGCGGCGCGCAGGACCTGTCCCGAGGGTGCGACGACGGTCGTGAAGCGCGGGCCGGTCCAGAGCGACTCGAGCACGGCGAGCACGCCGGATTGTTGGACGGTGTAGGTGGTGCCGAGGCGAAGGGGCGCAGCGCCGGGCTGACATCCGGCCAGGAGCATACAGACGATGATGAAGCGTCGCATGCGGGAATCTCGCGGTCGAGCGGCAGGAAAGGCAAAGCCGAGACGCACAGACGCGCAGCGGAAAACAGTTGAGAGGCAAGGGGCACTCGCTATCTTACAGTCCTAACCATGGGGCGGTAGCTCAGCTGGGAGAGCACCTGGTTTGCAACCAGGGGGTCGTGGGTTCGAATCCCATCCGCTCCACGTTCCGGAGGTGGTGACGTGATGTTCACGACGCAGGGTGTGGTGCGGGGGTGGCTGGCGCTGAGCCTGCTGGGTGTCGGCGCCGCACGCGCGCAAACGGCCGCCGCCCCGGCTCGACCGAGAGGATGGAATCCCATGGACTTCAAGAAGGCCAGCGACAGCGATCTGCGGCGCACGCTCACGCCGCTGCAGTACGAGGTGACGCAGCGTGAGGCCACCGAGCGGGCGTTCAACAACGAGTACTGGGACAACCACCAGCCCGGGATCTACGTGGACGTGGTCTCGGGGGAACCGCTCTTCAGCTCCCTCGACAAGTACGATTCGGGGACCGGCTGGCCCAGTTTCACGAAGCCGCTCGAGCCCGGGAACGTCCGCGAGAAAACGGATCGCTCCCTGTTCACGGTGCGCACCGAAGTCCGCTCG
>QHTP01000293.1 GCA_003220855.1 Gemmatimonadota bacterium | reverse complement strand
ACGGCGCCGCCGCCGGATGGGCCGTGGGACTGGCCGCCGGCGACCTCGAGGTCGGGGGGCCGTCCGACCTCGACCGCACCGTCCGCGAGCGCGGCGCCGCGCTGGTGCAGCTGGCGTCGGCGGATGGACGGGCCCACGTGGCGCGCGAGCCGGCCGGGACCTACGTGGCCGTGGGCGACTTCCCGTTCGGAGCGGGCCTGTTGCTGCCGCAGGCGGACGCCGGATCCCGCGTGGCCGCGGCGGTGGCAGACGAGCTGCGCCGGCTGGTCGCGAGCATGCGCGTCGCCCAGCTGCACGAGCCGGGGGAGCAGCCCGGGCAGGTCGTGTCGCGGCAGCTCGCGGCGCTGGCGGGCGGTGCGCTCACGCTCGAGGGCATCGCAAAAGCGGGAGTCGAGCTGGCCCACCAGGTGGCGCAGCGCGGGGCGGCGATCGTGCTGCCTGCGGGCGGCGCCGTGTCCGGAGGCCGGGTGGTGGCGCTGTCGGCCGGGGCCGACGGGAGGCTCGACAAGGTGACGGTGCCCCCCGACGCGCCCGTGATGCGGGCGATTCATTCGGGTGTCCCGGTCGCGGCCCAGGGCGCCGACGACATCTTCGGAGCCGCCATTCCCGACCGCCGGCGCGCGGAGCGCGCCGGCATCGCCTATCCGTTGCGCGACGGGCACTTTGTGATCGGCGCGCTCGTCGTCACCGGGCCGCCGATCCCGCCCGCCACGCCCGCTGCCGACCTGCTGCAGCGCCTGGTCGCCGACCTCGGCTCCCGGCTCGCGGCGGCGCGCGCCGTGCACGAAGCCGAGCAGCGGGCGGTACGCGACCCTCTCACCGGGCTCGCCAACCGGCGCGAGTTCGACCACCGGTCCGCCGTCGCCGCGGGAAAGCCACCGCCGCTCGTCACGCTCGTGTTCGTGGACATCGATCACTTCAAGCGCTTGAACGACACGCTCGGACACCAGGCGGGCGATTCGGCGCTGCGCCACGTGGCGGACATCCTGCGTCGCGCGGTGCGCGACAACGACCTGGTGGCGCGGATCGGCGGAGAGGAGTTCGCGATCTGGATGCCGCACACGCCCATCGAAGTCGGCCTCGAGGTGGCGGGGCGCATCCGTGGCACGGTCGAGTCTACGGTGTGGCGCTGGAGCGGCCAGGCGTATCCGCTGACGTTGTCATGCGGCGTGGCGAGCTATCCCGATACGGTGCGCGACCTCGCCAATTTGCGGGGCGCGGCCGACGCGGCGCTGTACGCCGCGAAGCAGGGGGGCAGGAATCGGGTGGAACGCGCCCGGGGAGAGGTCACGCGCCGCACCGGGTGAGAGCACGCGTCAGTCGTCCTTGGCGGGCTTGAGCCCGCGGAGCGAACGGTACTCGGCGGCATCGATGGGCGGAGCGCCACGGGACTTGAGCGTATCGAGCAGCGTGGCCGCGAGATACTCTTCCTTCAGCCGCAGCAGATATTCGAACGTCGACCGCCCGCCTTCGACCGAGAGAATCTCGGCGAGCTGCCAGCGCTTCGCCTGGGTTTCGAGCACCTCCTCAACCGCCCGCTGGGCGTCCTCCGGCTGCGCCGTATGGACGAGCAGCAGGGCGTTGAAGCGATCTTCCTTCTTGTCGCCGCTCTGGGCCATGGCATAGGCCTGCAGTCTGGCGACGCGGTCGGCGACGCCCTCGACTTCGACGGGGGACAGCGCGGCCAGCAGCTGCCGGTTCCCGATGAGCATTTCCTTGGTGTCTCGCCCGCGCGGGCCGAGCAGCGCCTCGCCCGGTGGCAATGGCGGCGTGCGGACCCGCTGATCGGCGTAGATGTTGCCGACGTTGGACTTCCACAGCGCCAGGACCACCACATTGAACACCACCGACATCACGGCGGCGACCGTGGGCGCGAATACCCCTGCGGCAACGCCCACCGCCAGCGCGAGAAAGATGTACACCGCGTCCTTGGTGTCTTTGAGCGTGTTGCGGAACCGCACGGCCGCGACGATCGCCGCCAGCGTGAACGCGAGGGCGAGGCTGTTCTGCACCAGGATCACGGTGCTCGCGACCGTCATCGGCAGGATGATCACCGTCTGCACCACGGACTGGTCGTAGCCGGAGCGCTGCTTGGTGAGCATGTACACCCAGGCGACCGGGAGGACGAGCAGCAGGGCGGTCGCCATCGAGAGCAGGGTGACGAGCGCCCATTGGCCCTGGGTCAGGGTTGGCGCGGCCGGCCCGACGACCTGCTCCAGGTCACGGCCACGACGCGCGGCGACGATACCGAACGCCGACATCTCGCGGAGATGGTCGAGCAGCTGCGGGACGGCGGGGAACGCGGTGATGAGTAGCCACACACCCCCGGCGAGCAGGGCGTAATACGCGACGAGGCGCAGGTAAGGAGAGGTCCGCACGGAGCCGCCGGTCATCCGGCAAGTGTAGTTGAAAAAGCCTTGGCCCTCCAGTAGGTTAGCTGCACGGAGGGGGCGAAAGGCTTCGACGGGTTCGACGAGGATATTGCTGCGTGCCCAGGTTGTCAGTCACCTGGTAAAACCACTGGCAACATTCATAACTGCCAATTCAAACCTGGCACTGGCTGCGTAAGCTTCGGCTTCACGCACCTGCGTGAGTGGCAGCCCGCCTGAGGCGGCGCTCACGTATCGCAAAATCGGGCTGGCGTGACCCGGGGCCCGAACGGGTCGCGTAAGAGTTTCGAAGGGCTCGTCGCTGCCGTGGCCGGCGAGGCGCCGCGGTGGCGAGACCACAAGCCTCGTCTACGCA
>QHTP01000292.1 GCA_003220855.1 Gemmatimonadota bacterium | reverse complement strand
CGCGACGACACTGGAAACGGGTGAGCGTCTCAACATAGTGTTCATCCTCCGTCGAGCGCTTGTTACGCGACCACCGCAACTCGTCCTATTGTGGCTCTCGCACGAAGGTCAGTGAATCGGGCCCGCAAGGGGTCCCCCCGGGGCACGGCGGCTGCACCCACCACATCCGAAACTCGTTCGAACCGACGAGGTGCCCACCGTGCGTGCCGACCGTCCCGTCACGGGAGGTCAAGGTGAGACGGAAAGTGCCATCCGAACCTTGCCTGCCGGTGATACTGAACGAGTCCTTGAGGTACAGGATTGCATACTCCTGACCAGCACCTGTGACGATAGGTCCGTTCGTGGCAAGCTGGAGATCGATGCCACTCCCAGACGGGACTGCCGGCGCTGTTCGCCAATTGCCGCCGAGAGCCGACGTGGGGCCCGCAAGCCGTGCGGTCGGACCACTGCAGGCGGCAAGGCTCAAGAGGGTGATTGAAGAGACGAGGAATGAGAGCCGCATGGCGACCTCCTCCGCGCAACTCATCGTCGCGGCCAAAGTCTCATCATCGGACGCTGTTGGTGGCACATCTCCAAGGAGTATCGAAGCCCCTCCTTAGGTATCTACCCTCGGCAGCCGAGTCAACGTCACCTGCCTGGAAGGCGCTGGTGGCCGAAAACTGCGCGCATCACAGCCTGATTCCGGATGTCGCGCGGGCCCCTCACAGAGAACGTCTCCTCGCGTGCCCGTCAGCCCGTTCACTGTCGGCCGCAACTCGGTCATGGCGGGGACGCGCTCGTCCGCAAGATGTACGGGCATCTCGGCGTGACGCGCGTGTGGTCGGACGTTGTTGAGTACCGCGTCTAGCGGCACGCCGCTATCTTGCGCGACAAGCTGGCCGCCCTCCGGCGGCCGAAACGCGCTCTGAAAACGACTCTGTTCCGGCGAGGACACGCTAACCGATTGCCACCACATCCCTTCCGAAAATGGGCACAGGCGTACTAGGCTTCGATCCCGCACTGCTCCGCGCCATCGCGGAGCGGGTCGGCACCCCCACGTACGTCTACAGCGCCAACCTGATCCGAGCCCAGTACCACGCGCTGCACGACGCCCTCACGGAGGTGCCCCACCGCATCTGCTACTCGGTCAAGGCGAACGGCAATCTCGGCGTCCTGAAGGTGCTGCGCGCGCTCGGCGCCGGCGCGGACATCGTGTCCGTCGGAGAGCTGCGGCGCGCGCTCGCCGCCGGGTTCGAGGCCGGCGCGATCGTGTTCTCGGGCGTCGGCAAGACGGCGCCCGAGCTCGACGAGGCGATCCGCGCAGGCGTCGGGTACCTGAACGTCGAATCGTCGGCGGAGCTCGACGCCGCCATCGCCGTGGCGCGACGCGGCAAGCGACGTGCCTCCCTGGGGATCCGCGTGAACCCGGACGTGGCGACCGAAACGCACCCCTACACCAAGACCGGCGAGAAGACGGCCAAATTCGGGGTCCCGTACGACGAAGTCGTGAGCGTGGCGCAGCGCATCGCGGCGGAGCCGCTGTTTACGCTGCGCGGCCTGGCAATGCACCTGGGGTCCCAGATCACCGACGTGGAGCCGTACCATCGCGGCACCGTGAAGCTGCTCGAGCTGGTGACGGCGATTCGGGCGTCGGGCATCGGCACGATCGATGCGCTCGACGTGGGAGGCGGACTGGGCGTCCGCTACCACAACGAGAAGGCGCCGAGCCCCAAGGCGTTCGCCGAGGCGGTCGCGCCGCCGATCAGGCAGGCGGGGCTCACGCTGGTGTGCGAGCCGGGCCGCTATCTCGTGGCGAACGCCGGCGTGCTGCTCACCCGCGTGCTGTACCGCAAGCACGCGGGCGGCAAGGAGTTCGTCGTGGTGGACGCCGGCATGACGGATTTCGTGCGACCCAGCCATTACAATGCGCATCACGACCTGGTCCCGCTCGAGGACGGGAGCCGGCCCGAGGAGCTGGTCAACGTCGTGGGCCCGATTTGCGAGTCGGGAGACTTCCTGGCGCTCGATCGCAAGCTGCCCGCCGTGGCGGCGGGAGAGATCCTGGCAGTGCTCGGCACCGGGGCGTACGGCTTCGTGATGAGCTCGACCTACAACCAGCGACCCCGGCCGCCGGAGGTGCTGGTGGAGGGCGACCGCTACTACGTGGCGCGCCAGCGCGAGACGCTCGACGACCTGCTGCGCGGCGAGGTGCTCGAGCCGACCACGCGAGGCGCACGTGTACTGCGAGATCCACCCGGCGAGCCGCGGCACAGACCTCGCGTTCATCCGGCAATTCGATCCCAAAGGAATCATCTTCTCGGGCGGGCCCAACTCGGTATTCGATCCCGGCGCCCCGACGGCGGACGTGAAGCTGCTCGACCTGGGCGTGCCGGTCCTGGGCATTTGCTACGGAATGCAGCTCGTGGCCCACCTGGCGGGCGGCGAGGTGAAGCCCTCGCGCCAGCGGGAGTACGGTCGCGCCGAGGTGACGGTGCGCGACGCCACGGGCCTGTTCGCGGGCTTCCCTCCGGAGGCGTGCATCACGGTGTGGGCGAGCCACGGCGACCGGATCGAGCAGCCGCCGCCCGAGTTCCGCGTGACGGCCTCGAGCGCCAACGCCCCGGTGGCCGGGTTCCAGCACGACGCCAAGCCGATCTTCGGCATCCTGTTTCATCCCGAGGTCGCGCACACGCCGCGCGGGCGCGAGATCCTCCACAACTTCCTGTTCCACATCTGCGGTTGTGCACCGGATTGGACGCCGGGGCACTTCATCGACCAGGAAGTACAGCGGATCGCGACGCTCGTCGGGCCCGAGCGCCGCGCGATCTGCGGGCTGTCCGGAGGCGTCGACTCGGCCGTGGCGGCGAGCCTGGTGCACAGCGCCATCGGCGACCGGCTGGCCTGCATCTTCGTGGATCACGGGCTGTTGCGGCAGGGCGAGCGCGAGCAGGTGGAGCACACGTTCCGGGCGCACCTGGGCATGGATCTCCAGGCGGTGGACGCGGGCGCGCGGTTCCTCGAGGCCCTGGATGGCGTCGACGACCCCGAGGAAAAGCGGCGGCGGATCGGCCACACCTTCATCGACGCCTTCCAGGACGCCGCGCAGCACGTCTCCGGCGACGTCGGATTCCTGGTCCAGGGCACCCTCTATCCCGACGTGATCGAGTCCGCGTCGCCGCAGGGGGGGCCGTCGGTGACCATCAAGACGCATCACAACGTCGGCGGGCTGCGGCCCAATCTCCCGTGGAAGCTGATCGAGCCGTTGCGCGAGTTGTTCAAGGACGAGGTGCGTCAGGTCGGCCGCGAGCTGGGCCTGCCTGACGAGATCGTGGGGCGCCACCCGTTTCCCGGCCCCGGACTCGCGATCCGGGTACTCGGGCCGGTCACGCCGGAGCGGCTCGAGCTGCTGCGCCGGGTGGACGCGATCTACATCGAGGAGATCCGCACCGCCGGCCTGTACGACCAGATCTGGCAAGCGTTCGCGGTGCTGTTACCCATCAAGTCGGTCGGCGTGATGGGGGACTTCCGCACCTACGATCACGTCGTGGCCCTGCGGGCGGTGACGAGCCGGGACGGGATGACGGCGGACTGGTTTCCGTTTGCGCCCGACGTGCTGGGGAGAATCAGCAGCCGGATTATCAATGAGGTGAAGGGAGTGAATCGGGTGGTCTATGATGTAAGCTCGAAGCCGCCGGCGACCATAGAATGGGAATAGAAGCGCTACGCGACGCCACGACGCCACGTTCCACGAAGACCGACTAACGCGATCGATCGGTCATTTTGCGGAGTAGGCCGTACACCATGCTCTCGTCCCGCGATCCGTCGCTTGCCACCTGATGAGCGCTTTTCTCTTGCCGCGCAGTGGCGGCGGGCAGCGTACAGCGTAGCGCTAAACCTGGCGGAAGGTGCGGCGCGCACCAGTCGCGCCAACTTCCGCCGTCATGTCGACATTGCACGAGGTTCTCTAGACGAGCTTGAGTCGATTTTGGAGCTGGTGAGAGCGCTCGACTACCTGTCGGAGAGCGAGTTACAAGCCTTGCGCGCGAGCCGTTCCAACTGCGCCAAGATGGTCGCCGGCCTGCTCAGGAGACTGCGGGACGACTGACGTGCAACGTGCAACGTGGAACGTGCAACGTCTAACGTGCAACGCGTAACGCCTTTTGGGTACTAAATGTTCTTGTCTTCGAGCAGCTTCAGAAACTCCGACGCTGTGCCGATCTTGGCGAGCTTCTCGGGCACATCGGCCTCCTTCGCAAACTGGGCGATCTTGCCGAGCACCGGCAGGTACTGGTTGGAGACCTCGAGCGGGGGGGCGACGATCAGGAAGAAGTAGTTCACGGGCTTGCCGTCGATCGCGTTGAAATCGACGCCGTCGAGCTTGCGACCGAACGCCACACGCAGCCGGTTCACCGCCAGTGCGCGGCAGTGGGGAATCGCGATGTTGTGGCCGATCCCCGTCGAGCCGAGCGTCTCGCGCCGCTTCAACATCTTCACGAGCGTCTGCTCGGCCTTGTCGTCGAGGCTGAGGAGGCCGACCAGCTCCTTCAGGACATCGTCTTTGGTGCTGCTTTGCAACTGCAGGTTGATCGCGTCTTCCGAAAAAAACTCGCGCAAGCGCACGTGCTCTCCAGTGCGTGAACGGCGGCGAAACGTAATGACTGGTTGCTCCTCGCGCAACGCGTCATTACGTTGTGTGCCATGGACTTCCCGTATCGCACGGGGCACGGGTTCCCGCTCTTCCTCGCCCCCATGTCGGGCGTGTCGGAATCGCCGTTCCGGCTGCTGTGTCGCCGCTTCGGCGCCGACGTCGTCGTGTCCGAGTTCATCTCCGCCGTGGGCGTGGCGCGCGGCCTGGAGCACCTGTTCGAGGACATGCGGTTCGAGCAGGCGGAGCGACCCATCGGCATCCAGCTGTATGGCGCGGACGCCACGACCATGGCGCGCGCGGCGGAGATGGTGACCACGGTCGTTAACCCCGACTTCATCGACATCAACTTCGGCTGCCCGGTCAAGAAGGTCGTCCGGAACAACGGTGGGTCGGGGTGCCTCAAGGATCTCGGGCTGGTGCAGCAGATCATCGGGGCGGTGCGAAGTGCAACGCACCTCCCGGTGAGCGTGAAGATCCGAAGCGGGTGGGACGACGCCCAGCGCGACCCGGTCGCCATCGCGCTGCGCTGCCGCGAGGCCGGCGCCCAGGCCCTCACCCTGCACGCGCGCACCCGCACCCAGATGTTCTCAGGTGCCGCGAACTGGGACGAGATCGCCCGCGTGGTCGCAGCGCTCGACATTCCGGTGATCGGCAACGGCGACATCGCGACGGCGGCCGACGTGGTCGCCATGCGCCGTCACACGAACTGCGCCGGCGTCATGATCGCCCGGGGCGCGTTCGGCAACCCGTGGTTGTTCGCTCAGGCGCGTGACCTCGTGGCCGGGCGACCGCCGCGTCCCGCCCCCACGGCGGCGGAGCGGTTCGCGGTGGCGCTCGAGCACGCGCGCCTGGCCCTCGCGCTCCAGGGTGACACGCGCAAGACCGCGCTCGAGTTCCGCAAGCACTTCGGCTGGTACACGAAGGGCGTCCCCGGCGCCGGGAGCCTGCGCGAGCGGCTGTTTCAGATCGAGTCGATGCGGGAGGCGGAAGCGATTTTCGCGGCCTATCTCGCCGGGAGCGCGGTGGGGCAGGCGGCGTGAAGCTCGACGACCTGTCCCGCCTCATCGAGCGTCTCCCCTTCGCCAGCATCGATCACCTCCGACCCCTGACGCAGGGGCACGAGGAGGTGATCCTGTGCCAGGGGAAGACGGCGGAGCAGGTCGTGGGGATCGCCGAGCGGCTGGTCGCCGCGTCCGGCGGCTTCCTCGCGACCCGCGCGGAGTCGCCGCATCGCGCCGTCCTGGCCTCCCGCTTCCCACGGGCCGAGGTCGGCGAGCTGGGTCGAACGGTGTATCTGCCGCCCGAGCCCGAGCCCGAGCCGACGGGGCGGGGCACGATCCTGATCGTCACGGCCGGCACCAGCGATTTGCCGGTGGCCGAGGAAGCGGCCGTCACGGCGCGGGCGCTGCGCAATCGCGTCGCGCGGTTGACCGACGTCGGCGTGGCCGGGATCCACCGCATCTTGACGCAGACCGAGCTGCTGCGCAGCGCCGCCGTGATCATCGTGGTCGCTGGGATGGAAGGGGCACTCCCGAGCGTGGTGGGAGGACTGGTGCCGGTCCCCGTGATCGCCGTTCCCACGAGCGTGGGGTACGGGGCTTCGTTCGGGGGCGTCGCCGCACTGCTCGGGATGCTCAACTCGTGCGCGTCGGGCGTCACCGTGGTGAACATCGACAACGGGTTCGGCGCCGCCGCCGCCGCCAGTCGCATCAATCACACATGAAGCTGCCCCCTGCGGGGGTCTGGGTCGGGCGCGGACTGGCGGCGCTCGGCCTGGTCGCCGTCATACGTGCCGTGCTGGCGGCCAACGTGTGGGCGCTGGTGGCCGCGTTGGGCGGGTTCCTGGCCGCCACTGGGCTGGCGCTCGCGCCGCTCGTGCGCGCCTGGCTCGCCGACCAGCCGGTCACCGTGCCGTCCGACTTCGAGCACGCG
>QHTP01000291.1 GCA_003220855.1 Gemmatimonadota bacterium | reverse complement strand
CGATATTGGCGACGCCGGGAATGATGAGTGCGCGCATGGTGCCGCGGGTAGGTTCGTTCGTTTGACGGCGCTGGTTGATGGTCCACACGAGTGGCACTCCGCCCAACGCCCAGCGGAGTCGTTGCCACCCGTCGTCGGCGCATTCCGATTCTGCTGTGAGCGCGTCAAGCCACTCGCGCGACCCAGGCTCGACTCGTCGGTGCAGCCAGCTGAGCAGTTGTCGTGCCAAGACATCGGCGAGGCGTCCGAGGAACCCGGGCATCTGCACTACCGGCTCCCTGGCACAGCGGCGAGGCGACAAGTCATTCTCAACGGTGCCGCCTCAGCGAGCTTCGTTCGCGCCGTCTTCGCGCCCGCTCCCGTTAGGCGATAGGTATGGCGTGGCGGACGGCCGGGTTGTTCTGGTTCGGCCCAGCGAGTCTCGAGCCAGCCCTGGTCCGCCAGACGCAGGAGAATCGGATAGAGCGTTCCAGACTTGAGACCTGTGACCTGGCTGAGCGCATAGCCGTAGTGCCATGAGCGTGGCGACTCGAGCAACAGTGCGAGAACGCGGAGGGTCTGAGCCGACGTGTTTGGCAGCCGAGGCATGACATACTCTACATATGTTGTCTTTGCGAGGCAAGCCCCTCGGTGGCGCCCGTCGTCTCGCCGCACTTCATTTCAACCGTGATCCGCGCCTCTGGCAGCTTGAATTCCCAAGCAGGACTTATGCCGCTTCCGTCTGCTCAAGCGCAGGCCCTTCAATGGCGCGCGGTTCGAGACATCGTTCTCGCGCGCGATTCGCGCATTTGCAGGGCTTGCGGTGACACGTGTTCCCAGGGAGAGGCGGACGTCCATCATCTGATCCCCCGTGCCGCGGGTGGCGTCGATGACCCTGCTAACCTGATCACTCTGTGCGATGGCTGCCACGCCGCTCACCATCCCAACCTCCAGGGGACCCTTGCTCGTCGAACGATCGAGCGCTGGGGATTGCGGCTGGCCCGGTGGCTGGATCACCGACACGAGCTGGCAGATGTCGATGAGTCGCTCGGTGCCGCGATGCGGTTGCTCGGTGTTACCCGCCTACGCACTCCCCAACTTGAGGTGATTCTCGCTGCCCTCCGAGGCGAGTCGCTTCTCCTCGTGAGTGCCACCGGCTCTGGCAAGTCGCTCTGCTTTCAAGTGCCGGTCCTTTTGAGCCGCGGCTGCGGGCTCGTGATCTCGCCGCTGAAGGCGCTCATGAGCCAGCAGGTGGCCGACCTTCAAACGAAGAAGGTCCCAGGAACATTCATCAACGGCGATCTCGGCCCGCAGGAAAAGGGCATTCGGTACCAGCTACTGCGGGATCGCGCAATCAAGTTCCTGTATTGCACCCCAGAGCGGTTCGATCCCGGAATGGTACGTGAGGCCGAAGTAGAGGAGATCGCCCGCGCACGGCCGGCCTACTTGGTGATCGACGAAGCGCACTGCATCGACCGGTGGGGGAAGGACTTTCGCCCGAACTACGACAAGTTGGGCGCCGTCCGCAGGGCGCTCGGTAACCCACCGCTTCTGGCGTTCACCGCCACGGCGGGAAGGAAGAGCCAGCGACGGATCTTAGAGTCGCTAGGGATCCCAGAAGCCCGCGTCGTGGTGACCGGGGTGAACCGACCGAACATCAAATTCGTGCGTTTGGACGACGTGAAGGATGAGGCGCGGTATCCCCTGATCATGAATCTCCTCAAGGTTACGCCATCCGGCCGCGTCATGTTGTTCGTGCCTACGGTCAAGACCGGCAGGCAGCTCCAAGACGGTCTGCGGTTGCTTGGGCTGGAGGTGCCCTTTTTCCATTCTAAGCTCGGTACCGCTAACGACCGCGATAATCTGCTCGGCCGGTTCACGGGCCGTATCGACCCGCCCGCCAACGTCATCATCTGCACCAATGCCTTCGGTATGGGACTCGATTTGCCGGACGTCCGGCTCGTTGTTCACTGGCAGCATCCTGCGTCGGTCGAGGACTACCTTCAGGAGTTCGGCCGCGCAGGGCGCGACGGCAACCCCTCGATCGCTGTCCTGTTTACCGGAGCGAAGGACGAGGGGTTGCTCAGGTTCATGGCCGAGAAGACGGTCGAGTCGGCAGACGTGGACGCGGCATCTAAGGCGGTGGTGCTCGCCGGGAAGCTCTGTGCCATCGAGGAGATGCGGAAGGCAGCGACTTCCAGAGATACCTGCTTTCGCCGTGCCATCATCGAATACTTCGAAGAAGTCCTTTCGCCTCAGCGGAGGAGCCTGGCCGTGCGGATCGTGGACTTGCTCTTCTCGAGGTCGGTCCGTATCCGGCGGACTCGGCTCTGCTGCGACAGGTGCGATGGCGTGCGTGTCGACGGCGTCCTCGCTTGGGCCGCCCAAGTCTTTGCGCCGGCCCGCTAGATGTTACAGTTGGCAGCGCTGCTGGCTAAACGAGTCCACAGGGTCTTTGGAGTCGGCGGGTGTCTTCCGTCAGGCTGGCGGTGTGTATGTCACGGCCTGTGACCGCAAGGTGAAGCTCCGGGGGTCGCGCTGCATTTCGTGGAGCTGAATGGACGCGCCGCGCGTCACCAGGGAGAGGATTTCTCTGTGGCGAAGGGCATCTCCACGCCGAAATAGATGCCCGTGAGCGGACCGTCGCCGTAGCCATACAACTTGCTGGGCTCCTCGTGCATCAAACGCCACTCCTGCTCGTAGCTCCAACA
>QHTP01000071.1 GCA_003220855.1 Gemmatimonadota bacterium | reverse complement strand
TGGCCTCGTTGATGACCAGCACGACGCCCGCCGAAGAGAGAAAGTTGCCCATCAGGGCAAAACTCGTGGTGTACTTCGAGCTGTCGTAGAAAAACGCCTCTTCCGCCGTCGCCAAGTTGCGCAGGTCGGATTTCATGGCTGCAACGTACGCCTTCTCCTTCGTGTTGGAGAACTTCGGGATGGCGATCGCCGCCAAGAGCCCGATGATCACCACCACGATGAGCAGTTCGATCAACGTAAAGCCGCGTCGAGACATCACCTGCGTACCCTCCGGGCGCGAAGGGGCGCCGAGCGGTTCACGACCACCCGGTGCCCCAGAATAGTGCCCAGAAGGCCGTTCCTGCAAGAGCCATGCTTATCCCTTGGCATCGACCCAATTCATTCCAACGCCGATAGTTACGACGAGTGGCACCCGCAGGTCGGCGGCGCGCTCCATATGGCGTTTTACCAGCTCCGTGGCGATTGACACCTCACGGGCCGGCACCTCAAGTACAAGCTCATCATGTACTTGTAGGATCATGCGCGACGCGAGACCGCCCGCTGTGAGGGCCGCCGCGATGCGCACCATCGCGATCTTGATCAGGTCCGCCGCCGATCCCTGAAGCGGAGAATTGGTCGCCGTGCGCTCGCCGAACGCCCGGATGTTGTAGTTGCGGTCCTTGAGCTCAGGAACATAGCGGCGCCTTCCGAACAGTGTCTCGACATATCCTTTCTCGCGCGCCTCCACCACCGTGCGGTCGAGCCACGCGCGCACCCCGGCGAAGCGCGTGAAGTACTCCTGAATGAACGCGCGTGCTTCCTCTTGGGTGATGCCCAGCTGGCGGGCGAGCGCGAACGGTCCCTGTCCATAGATCGTGCCGAAGTTGATCGTCTTGGCACGCGCGCGCATCTCGGACGTGACCTGCTCCTGCGGCACTCCGAAGATGATCGCCGCGGTCTGACGATGGATGTCGCCGCCCTGCTCGAACGCGCGGACGAAGGCCGGGTCGCCCGAGAGGTGGGCCAACAAGCGCAGCTCGATCTGGGAGTAATCGGCCGTAAGGAGCAGCGCGCCGGGCGGCGCGACGAACGCGCGGCGGATGGCCTCGCCGCGGGGCGTGCGCACGGGGATGTTCTGCAGGTTCGGGTCCGACGACGACAGGCGTCCCGTTGCGGCGCCGGTCTGGTTGAAGCTCGTGTGGATCCGGCCGGTCGCCGGATTGATGAAGCCGGGCAGCGCGTCCACGTAGGTGGATTTCAGCTTGGAAAGCTCGCGGTACTCGATCAGCAGCTTGGGCACTTCGTGGCCCGCGGCCGCGAGATGCTCCAGGACCTCGTAGTCCGTCGAGGCGCCGGTCTTGGTCTTCTTCAGGACCGGGAGCTGAATCTTGTCGAACAGGACGTGCCGCAGCTGGGGAGTGGAGTTGATATTGAAGTCGGTCCCCGCCGCTCGGTAGATCGATCGCTCCAGCTCCGCGAGCTCCCGGGCGAACGTGCGGGAAATCTCGCCCAGGCGCTCGACGTCGATCCGCACGCCGCGCCACTCCATATCCACCAGGACGGGGAGGAGCGGCAGCTCGATCGTATCGAGCAATTGGACGAGCTGGTGATCCTCGACTTCCGGCTGGAACGCCGCGCGCAGCCGCAGCACCATCTCGCTGTCGGCCGCGCAGTAGCGGGCGGCGTCCGCCACCGGCACCGCCGCGAACGGCCGCTGCGACTTGCCCCGCCCCACGAGCTCCGGGTAGGTCCGCATGACGAGCGACAGGCGGTCACGCGCCAACTCGTCGATCGCGTGCGAGCGCCGCCCGGGGTCGAGGACGAAGCTCGCGAGCATGGAGTCGTAGGCGACGCCCGCGAGCTCAACTCCCGCCCGGCGCAGCACGAGCCAGTCGTACTTCACGTTGTGTCCGGCCTTGTGCACGCGAGGATCGCTCAGCAGCTCGCGCAGCGGGGCCAGCCCCGCGCTCGTGAGCGGCGGCAGATTCTGCGGCGCGGTCCCTCCGGCCAGCTCGCCGTCGGGTGCGACATGCGCGAATGGGAGGTACCAGGAGCGTCCTGGCGCCACCGCGAGCGACATCCCCACGAGATCGGCGCGCAGCGGATCGAGCGACGTGGTCTCGGTATCGAGCGCGACGAGCGACGCACGGCGGCACTCCGCCACGACCGTCGCGAGCAGCGCCGGATCGTCCACGATCGTGGGCTCGGCCGAGGCGAGCGCGGGGACACCGGACACCTCCGCTCCGGCAGCCCAGCGGGCACCCGCCGTCGCGGAGGTGTCCGGCGTCCCCGCGCCGACCTCCTGGAGTCCCTCCAGCTTCGGGATCAGCGACCGGAACTCGAGCTCCGTGAAGAGCTCCGTGAGGCGCGCGACATCGGGAGGGCGGACGCGCTGCGCCTCCAGATCGAGCGGCAACGGGACGTCGCGACGGATGGTCACCAGGTCGCGCGACAGGCGGGCGAGCTCCGCGTGCTGCTGCACCGCCTCGCGGGCCCGCTTGCCGGGGATCCGTGCGGCGCCGGCGAGAATCGCGTCGAGATCGCCGAACGTCTTCAGGAGCTCCAGGGCGGTCTTCTCGCCGACGCCCTTCACCCCCGGGACGTTATCCGACGTGTCTCCCACCAGGGCGAGGTAGTCGACCACGCGCTCGGGGGGGACGCCGAGCCGCTCACCGGCGTTCGCCTGGTCCACCCAATGCTCCTCGACGGCGGCGGGACCGCCCCGTCCTGGATTGAGGAGCGCGATGCCCGGCGCGATGAGCTGGTAGAAGTCCTTGTCGCCGGACACGATCACCACCTGCAGGCCGCGGGCGCTCGCGGCGGTCGCGAGCGTGCCGATCACGTCGTCCGCCTCGAAGCCTTCGACCCCCACCACGCTCACGCGGAAGGCGTCGAGGATCTGCTCGATGCGCTCGACCGAACGGTCGAAGTCCTGCTGCAACTCGGCGTTGAGCTTTTCCCGCGTCGCCTTGTACTCGGGATACGTCCGGTGCCGGAACGATTCTCCGACGTCGTGCACCCACGCGAGATAGTCGGGACGCCGCCGCTCGAGCAGGCGCAACAGAAAGTTGGTCACGCCCCACGCGGCCGAGGTGTTCTCGCCGCGGCGCGTCGTCAGGGGACGCGCGATCATCGCGAAGAAAGCGCGGTAGATGAGTGCGTACCCGTCGACCAGGTAAAGCGTCGGCATGGGGCGAACAATAACGCGGCCAGGAAGCTCGGGAGAATCAAAAAACCCCGCCCGACGAGCGCGCGGGCGGGGGTGACGCCGAATGGCGCGGGGGCCGACTAGACGCGAACGACGTTCGCGGCGTGCAACCCTTTGTCGCCAGTCTGCACCTCGAACTCCACCACCTGTCCTTCAGCGAGCGTCTTGAAGCCGTCCATCTGGATGGCCGAGAAGTGCACGAACACGTCCTCGCCGCCCTCCTGTTCAATGAAGCCGTACCCCTTCGCGTCATTGAACCACTTCACCTTTCCCTTAGACATTCGTTCTGCCTCCTGCAGAGTCTGGCGTTCCTTGGGGCGCTATCGCACCCGGCCCGGCACCGATGTCGGGCGCGGTATGAAATGACGCGCCACGGAAACGTTGTCAAGCAACCCGACGGCCGCGGCGGCCAGGTCGCTAAGTCTCGGGCCGTCAATTAGTTGGAACGACGTACAGGGCGCGGTAGAGCTCCCGGTTGCGCAGCACCGAACGCACGTAGCCCCGCGTCTCCTGATACGGAATCGATTCGATGAACTGGTCGGGGTCGTCGGCTCCCGGGCGAGCGAGCCAGCGCGTCACCGGCGCGGTGCCCGCGTTGTAGGCGGCCACGGACGCGTCGACCCGACCGGGAAAGCGCGCCAGCAGCTCCTGCAGGTGCGCCGCGCCGAGGTGGAGATTCAAGTCGGGGACGGTGATCCACTCTGGATAGAAGGTCACGTCGAGCCCGCGCGCCGTGAGCGCCGCCGTGCCGGGCAGCAGCTGCGCGAGCCCCCTGGCGCCGGCGGGCGAGAGTGCCTCGGCATCGAACACGCTCTCCTGACGCACGATGGCGACGAGCAGCAACGGGTCGACGCCGAACTCCGCCGCCTCTCCCTCGACGGCGCGGCGGTTGGGCCAGGGGAAGATGGCGCGCAGGACGCGCGGGTCGTTGGGCGCCTTGAGCGCGGCCTGCCAACCGAGCCGCACCGCCGCCGGCCCGAAGCCCCGGCGCGCGAGCCCGTCACTCCACGCCAGGAGCGCGTCGACGTCCTGCTGCGGCGCCCGCCCGAGGATGGTCCGGACCTCGGCCTGGGCCGCGGTATCGAGACCGGCGAGCAGCAGCGTGTCGACGCGGCCGAGCGACGCGGCGATCGCGGCAGAGGGGGCGGGCGCGGGCGCCGCCGCGAAACGGAGGGGCGGCAGGTTCACCTCGCGCCGCGCGCGTAAGCCGTAATAGCCGACGGAATCCTCGCGCGCCAGCGTGAGCCAGGCGGCGCGCGCCCCCGCGCTGTCGCCGGACAGGAGGGCGAGCTTGCCGAGCCAGAAGCGCGCGCTCATGCGCTGCGGGGCCCCCGCCGCGACCTCGGCTCGGAACAGCGCGCTGGCGCTGTCCCGCAGGCTGTCGCGCAACGCCTGCGCGGCCAGACGGAACCGAGCCAGCGACGCGCGCAGGTCCGCGGGATAGCGCGCGATCAGCTCGTCGAACCAGCGCGCTGCCTCTGCCCACTCGCCGCGGTCGGCCAGCATGTCGCCCAGCACGTAGAGGGCGGTGGGCGCCGCCGTATCGCCGGGAAACGACTGCGCGAAGCCGGAGAGCGCCTGGGTCGCCCCGGCGTCGCCCAGCCGCGCGAGGATGCGCGCGCGGCGGTAGATCGCGAGCGCGCCGAGCGCGGAGTCGCGGGTGGCGGCGCGATAGGCCCGTTCCGCGTCGCGGTAGCGGCCCGCACCGGCCAAGAGCTCGCCCGCGAGCACCAGCGTGGCGGCGCTCGAGTCCCCCTGGCGCAGCGCACGCTCGACCTCGAGCCGGGCATCGGCGCCCCCGCCATGAGATTTCATCGCGCGCGCGAGCGCGACATACTCCGGAGGCGTGCGCGGCGCCAGCCCGGCGAGCGCGACGCCGACCGCGGCCGCGGCGTCGTCCGACTCGGGCGCCCGCGCCATGAGCGCGTACAGGGCGTCGCGCGCACGACTCGAGTCGCCCAAGGCCCGGGCCAGCCGCGCGACGTCGAGCGAGCGACCCGCCTGGGCCAGGGCCTCGAGCGCGGCGGCGGAGTCACCCGCCGCGAGCAGCGCCTGGGCCCGCGCGGCGCCGGCCTCCCGCGCCGCGGGGGGCGGCAAGTCCGCGAGCAGGCGGAAGGCCGTCGCCGTGTCGCGCGTGACCCGCGCCTGACGGACCCGCAGCCACGGATCGATCGACGCGAGACCCGCCCCACGCGCCGCGGCGTACGCGGCCGCAGCCGAATCGCGCTCTCCCGCCACCTCCCACGCGAGCCCCTCGCGCACGGCGAGCAACGCCGCCCGCACCCCGGTCGCGCGCGCGCGCGCCGCCGCGTAGTGCCCGGCGGACGTGGCGAGCCCGAGCCGCGCTTCCGCCTCGGCCAGCACGGCGAGGGCCTCGCCGCCGGCGTAGTCCTCCAGCCACGGCTGTCCCACGAGCAGGCTGCGTGCGCGATCGTAGCGACGGGCGTGCAGCTCGGCCTTGGCCCCTTCTACAATGAACGTGGCGTTGAGGCGCGGCTCCCGCGCCGCGGCCGCGAGCAACGTCTCCGCGGCGTGCCACGGCCGGCCGGAGAGCCGCAGCGACTCGGCGCGCTCAGCAGCGAGATCGGGAGTGGTCTGCGCAACCGCGGCGAGGGGCACCGAGAGCAGGGCCGCGGCGCTGAGCCGGACGATGACCCCCGCCCGCGTCACTGGCGGCGACGCACCTGCGCCGCGGCGCGCTGGAATTCGGCCCGCGACAGGGGCGTCAGGCGGTAGCGGCCAAAGCCGTTCTGATCCTGGAAAAAGAGCGTCAACCGTAGCGAGTTGTAGGTCCAGCGGATGCCGCGCACGCCGGCACGCGAGGCATCCGTGTTGAAATCGAACACGTCGTCCGCGTCACCGAGCGTGACGTATACCTCGCCGCGGTCGGTGAGCCAGCCGGGGTCGCCCGCCTCGCGAAACCGCTGGTTGGCGATCTGGATCCGACGGAAATACGCCTCCAGCGCCTCGTTCTCCGGCGTCGCTGGGGTCGGGTCGGTCGCCGTATAGAACTCGCGCCACACCGCCGGGCGCTGCTCGGGCGGGGCATGACGCAGCTTCTCCACCCAGTCCTGGCGCTCGAAGTAGCGCAGCAGGCTGATCATCTGGTCGTAGCTGGTGATGGCCCATTGCTCGGAGAAGCTGACGAGGAAGGGGGTGGAGCGAGCGCCGGCGGCACCCGCCGCACCCGCGCCGACCAGACTCACCTCGAACCGGCCTTGACCCACGGGCACATCGCCCGGGCGCAGCACGGCGAGCGTACTGGCAACGGAGTCCGTGCCGGTCAGCGCCACCGTGTCGTGCCAGACCTCGTGCCCGGCCTGATCGAGCGCGCGCGCGGCGAGGCGCGCCCCGCGGGGCATGCCGTACGCCTCCACGTAGAAACGGAGCGAGTCGGCGCCGTAGGACACGGCGGCACGGGGGTTCGCGAGGAGCTTGGGCACGTCGGCGAGCCGGGTCCGCCCCGGACCCTGATACACGGCGAGCGGCGCGCTCATCCCCTGCCCCGCCAACCGAGGCGCGGTGTCGGCACGCTGCGCGTGCGACACCGCGGTTCCGTTGCGGTCGCGGACCGTGACGTCGACGTGATAGAGGCCCGGGCGCACGGCGATGAACTGCTGGTAAATCACGCTCTCGTCGGACCGGTTCGTCTCCTGCAGGGTTCGCACGCGCACCGTCTCGTCGGTTGCGAACTGTCGCATGGCGCCGCTGTCGCCGCGAAACACCACGTCCACACGATATTGGGCCGCGAAGCCGCTGCCGTCGCGCTGGAAGGTGAGCGCGTGGTTGGCGAGCGACAGCGCGAACAGGGCCAGCGTGGAGTCCGGCGCGGCATCGGCGAAATAGCGCACGGTCGCGACGAACGGGAGCGCGGGGCCGCCGACCAGGAGCCCCAAGGATCCGTACACACTGCCCGCGTCGAGCCCCGTGGAAACAGCCGCGCCGGGATCGGGGCGCGCTCCAGCCACCGGCCGCGGCGCGGAGCTGCACCCGGCTGCGGCGCACAGGAGAAATGCCACCACCGCTGGTCTCACTTGCTCAACCTCAAATCCGGGCGTTAGTTTCGCGCGTTCCCATGCCCAGCGAGAACCTCGCCGGTCGGACCATTGCCGGCTACCGCCTCCTCGAGCGCGTCGGCGAGGGAGGCACGGCCGAAGTGTACCGCGCAGAGCACCCCGAGCGCGGTGCCTGTGCGTTCAAGGTATTGCGGTCGCGGCTCGCGAGCGACCCCACGGCTGTCAAGCGCTTCCTGCGAGAGGCGGGCTACGGCTCGCGGGTCGAGCACCCGGGCGTGGTCCGCACCTACGACTACGGGGAAGCGGACGGCCTGTATTACCTCGCCCTCGAATGGGCCGACGGCAAGTCGCTGGCGGAGTACGTACACCGCGTGGGTCCGCTCGCTCCGGCCCTGGTCGCCAGCGTGGTGCGGCAACTGGCCGCGGCGCTGATGGCGGCACACCAGGCGGGGATCATCCATCGGGACTTGAAGCCGGAGAACATCGTGTACGACGCCACGCGGCAGGCCGTGAAGTTGCTCGACTTCGGCATCGCCCGGGACGCCGAGCTGCCACCCGAGGAGCGGCTCACGCGCACGGGCTTCTTCGTCGGGACGCTCAAGTACGTCGCGCCGGAAGCCCTGTCGGGCGAGCTGGTGGACGGGCGCGCCGACATCTACAGCCTCGCGACGATCACCTACTGGCTGCTCACCGGCCAGCACCCCCACACGGGGCGCACGCCGCGGGAGCTGTTCCAGCAGCTGCTCACGCAGCCGCCGCAGCCGTTGAACCAAGCGGTGCAGGGGCTGCGCTTCGCCCCGGCCCTCGAGGCCGCCGTGATGCGCGGCCTGGAGCGCGATCCGGCCAGACGGCAGCCCACCGTGGCGGCGTTCGCCGATGAGGTGACGGCGGGCCTCGCGGCGGGTTCGACCACTCCCAAGGTCGGGCTCCTCGACGCGCTCAAGCGTGTGGTCCGGCGCCGGGGCGAGTAGTAGTAGCATATACTACTACCACATCCCACATGAGACCAACCGATGATCTCCAGCGGCGCCTCCGCGAGCTCCTGCGGCAGCGATCGGTTGCTCACGGCGACTTCACGCTCGCCTCAGGGCGTCGATCGAGCTTCTACATCGATGCGCGCCGCACCACCATGTCGGGAGAAGGCCTCGCCCTCATCGGCGCCCTGGGGCTCGAGCGCCTGACCGCCCGGGGCTGGGCACCCGCCCTGGTCGGCGGCCTCACGCTCGGCGCCGATCCCGTGGCTTACGCCATCGCCGCCGCGGCACAAGCGCAAGGCCGACCGCTCGATGCCTTTACCGTGCGCAAGCAAGCGAAAGCGCACGGGACCGGACAGCGCATCGAAGGGTGCTTCACGGCCGGAGCCGCCGTCGTCGTGGTCGAAGACGTGATCACCACGGGCCAGTCGGCGGCGGATGCGATCACCGCGGTCGAGGCGGCGGGGGGTCGCGTGCTCGGCGTCCTCGCCGTCGTGGACCGGGAGGAAGGCGGCCGGGCGGCGTTGGAGGGCGCCGGCCACGCCGTGGAAGTCCTCGTGACCGCGACGGACCTGGGTTTGCGATGACGCAAGGTGTATGATGCTCACGAGATGCGCGATCATGCGGCACGCCGCTGGTGGCTCGTGGGCACCGGACTCATCCTCGGCCTGATCGGGTGGGGGGTCGGAGCGGTCCGAACGCGACCCGGGACGATGGTCCTGGTGGCGGGCGGCGGCCTGATTCTCAACGCGCTGCTCGGGATGATCAACGAGCGCGGCTGGTACCGCTGGTGGCTGATTTACGCGCTCGCGCTGCTCGACGTCGGTCTGGTCGCCGTGCTGATCGTCTGGTTCGGCCACGGGGGCTTCGTGGTCGCCTTCCTCATCTCAGTGCTGCCGTACGCGTTCGATCAAGGGCACACCGTCGGGAACTTCCTCGTCCTCACGGCCGCACTGGCGTATCTCGGCGCCGTTCAAATGCACTACGCGCTGTAC
Source organism: Gemmatimonadota bacterium (assembly GCA_003220855.1). Taxonomy (GTDB): domain Bacteria; phylum Gemmatimonadota; class Gemmatimonadetes; order Gemmatimonadales; family GWC2-71-9; genus AG41. Next base: position 4,809 of record QHTP01000071.1, on the reverse strand, counting down.
GGGGGCGACGCCGCGCTGGCCACGGCGCCGGTGCTCGAGACCGTGACGTTGATGGTCGTGGCGATGACGCTGAAGGAAATCCCGGCCACGTTGATACAGCGGATTCGCCGCACGCGCAGCATCATGGGAGAAGCCGAGCACGGGTTCCTCGCCGTGCGCGCCGCGGCGCAGGAGTCCGACGAGCTGGGCTTCCTCGAGAAAAGCTTCAACAAGATGATCGAGGAAATCGGGGGCACGATCTCCACGGTGCAGCGGGAAGCGGATGAGGTAGCCGCCTTCGCGGAACAGCTCGCGGCCTCGGCGGAGCAGCTGCACGCGACCTCGGAGACCGTGACGCACACGGCCCAACGGCTCGCGGGAGACCTGGCCAAGCAGCGCGACATGGCCGAGGGTGCGCGAGGGGAGAGCGGCAAGGCGGCTGACCAGGCCGAGGCGCTGCGGGTGCGGGCGGAGCTGATGCAGGTGGATGCCGCGCGTCTCGTGGCGGCGGCGGAGCGGGGCCGCGAGCGCGTGGCGCGCGCCAGCCAGACGTTGCGCACGGTGGGCGAGGAAGTACGCGCCACGGCGTCGACCGTGGCGGGCCTGTCGGGGATGTCCGAGCGGATCGGCGTGTTCGCGCAAACGATCGCGCGGATCGCGCGCCAGACGCACCTGCTTGCGCTCAACGCCGCCATCGAGGCGGCGCGGGCCGAGGAGCATGGGGAAGGATTCGCCGTCGTGGCGGACGAGGTCCGGGCGCTCGCGGCGGAGGCGGGCAAGTCGGCGCGCGAGGTGGCGGAGCTCGTGTCCGAACTGCGCGCCGGCATCGACGCCGCGGCGCGGGCCATGCAGTCGGGGGAGGCGAAAGTGCGCGACATCGGGGCCGTTGCCGCCGAGGCGGATAGCGCGCTCCAGGAGCTGCACCAGGGCATCGAGCTGGTGGGCGATCTGGTGAACGCGACGGCGGAGGTGTCGCGCAGCCAGGCGCAGCGCCTGGCGCAGCTGGCACAATCGCTCCAGCAGGTGGCGGCGATCTCCAGCGCATCGTCGCAGAGCGCCGACGGGGCGGCGGCCGCGACGCAGGCCGAGATCACCTCGATGGGCGACCTGACGGCGACGTCTCAGCAACTGGCCCAGCTCGCCGAGCGGCTGCGCGCGAGCATCGCGCGCTTCTCGGTGCTCAGCCGCGAGCAGCCGACCCAGGAGCGCCCGGTGAGACGCGCCGCCGCGGACTAAACGCCGGCGCCCCGGGATTCACCCCGCCCGGGACACGCGAGTCACGTTCGGTCCTTGGTCCCACAGGCCCGCGTTGAGTGGGCAGAACGCGCGCAGGGTGTCCCGGTACGGGGTGATGAGGAGGTCTACGTAACGCTCGAGCGCCACCTCGAAGGGAAAGCGGCGGCGGAACTCGCCAGCCGTGACGCCGAGCATGGCCTTCAAGTGGCGGCCCAGGCTCTGCGGCGACGAGTAGTCGAGACGGTACGCCACATCGCCCACCGACAACCCGGGATTGCCGAACAGATACGCCGCATGCACCAGCCGCATGCCGGCCAGGTACGTTTTCGGGGACGGCAGGCTCTCCCGGTAGAAGCGAGACATGAGCGTACTCGGGCAGATGCGCAGATGACGCGCCAGCCGGCGCACCGTGGCGAGCACCGGCGCGAGCCGCGCGATCGCCTCAAAGAACGCCCGCACGTCGCCGGTCGCGTCGGCGAGCGCCGGGACGACGCGCGCGAGGATGCGTGCCGCCACCGGCGACGCGGGGTGGCCGACGAGATCGCGCAGGCGCCGCCACCCTGTCGGCTCGGAGCAGTCGACGGCGGAGCGGATTCCCGTGGCGCCCAGGCGCAACAGCGTCTCGGAGGCGTCGCGATCGTGGCGCGACACGAGGGCCACCGCAGGGATCGCCGGGAACTCGCGGACGAAACGGGCGACCGCCGGCAGCTCCTCGCCACGGCACGCGTGCACCGAGAGGACCAGCGCGTCGACCCGCTTCCGCCGGGCGGCGCGCAATGCCTCGCGCAGCGACGCGGCGTGGAGCGTCGTGAAGCAGCCGTCGGCGGCGGCGTCGAGGCGGGGCCGCTCCGGAGGTGGTAGGACGGTACACACGGTCACCATGCGGGTACGACGCTAACATGGACCGGTCAACATCGGCTCAAGCCGGGTCCGGGCAGGGGGCCACGCCCCCCGGTGGGGGCGCCGCCGTCTCAACCCCCGGTCAACGGGCCGCGCTCGCCCAGCAGCTGCGGCACCATGTCCTCACGCTCGAGGGCGTGCGCCACCCCGTCGCGACGCCGGAGCGCCACCGCGCGGCCCGCGACTACGTCGCCCGGGAGCTCGCCGCCCTCGGCCTCGACGTGGAGCTCGCCCCGTTCTCGTTCCGGCGACGCACCTTCCACAACGTGGTCGGCGTGATGCCCGGCCGCGACCCGCGCCGTCCCCGGGTGGTCGTGGGAGCCCATTTCGACTCGACGGCGCACACGCCCGGGGCCGACGACAACGCGAGCGGCGTCGCCGCGCTGCTCGAGTGCGCCCGGCTCGTCGCCGGACGACGCCCGCGCGCCGGCGTCGAATTCGTGGGCCTCGATCTGGAGGAGCTCCAGACCATCACCGGCCGCTACCGGGTGGGGAGCCACGCGTTCGCGCGCGCCCGGCGGGCGCGGGGCGACCAGCTCGCCGGTGCCCTGATCCTCGAGATGGTCGGCTACCGCGACCCCACGCCCGGTGCGCAGACCGTTCCCCCGCTGCTCGGCATCGACGTACCGCGCACGGGCGATTTTCTGGCGGCGGTCGGGGACGCGCGCTCAGGCGCGCTGCTCGACGGGTTCCTCGCCGGTGCGAACGCGGCCGCGCCGGAGCTGCCCGTCGTCCCCTACCGCACCCGGCTGCGCGGCTGGTTGTCGCCGCTCACCCGCCTGTCCGACAACGCCTCCTTCTGGGACGCCCGCTACCCATCGCTCATGCTCACTGACACCGCGTTCCTCCGGAACCCGCACTACCACCAGCAAAGCGACACCAATGCGACACTCGACTATCAGTTCATGGCGCTGGTGACGGAGGCGACGGCGGGCGCGGTCGCCCGGCTGACCGATGCCGCCTGACGCGCCGGTCACGCCGCCAACGCGGGCGCGGCGCCTCGGGCTGTTGCTCGCCGGCGCGACCATCGCGCTCGGTGCCGCCGGTGCGGCGTGGTTCTTCCGGTTCGCCGGGCAGGTGCAGCGCGATCCGGGCGTCGTGTATCGCGATCCGACGACCCTCGACAACCTCCTCAAGCGGGCGAACGAAGCGGAACGGGCCGGCGACCGGGCCAGCGCGATCGCGACCTACCGGTTCGTCGCGGCGGTGGGGACGGGGAAGGAGTGGGCGCCGTACGGCGCGGCGGCGCAGGCCGGACTCAGACGCCTAGGAGCCATCGATACAATTCCCGGTCTCCCGCGCTGAAACACACGAACCGCACGAGCTCGACCGGCCCCGCCTCGCGCCACCGCTTCGAGCCTCGGCACGCGGGGGCAATCTAGCGCGCGACGGTCCGGCCCGTATTGTTAGCTCGTACCCACAGCCGGTGCGTGCGGCGTCGGGGGACGGGACGGTACGTCATGCCGGGACGCGATCTGATCGAGCGGGTCCGCAAGGCCCTGCGCGACCGCTACAGCGTGATCGCAGCGGTGGGCCGGGGCGGGAACGCGTCCATCTTCTCGGGTCGGGACGCGAGCGGCGCCGACGTCGCCATCAAGGTGCTGCATCCCGAGTTGGCCGTCTCGGTCGCCGCCGACCGCTTCCTGCGCGAAATCCGCTACGCGTCGCAACTCAACCACCCGCACATCGCCCGCCTGATCGACAGCGGAGAGGCCGACTATCTTCTCTGGTACGTGATGCCGTACGTGGCGGGCGACAACCTGCGGCAGGCGCTGCGCCGGGAGTCCCGGCTCCGCATCCCGGACGTCGTGCGGGTCGCAGTAGAAGTGTTGGACGCACTCGAGCATGCCCACTCGCACGGCATCGCGCACCGCGACATCAAGCCCGACAACGTCGTGCTGTCGCCCGAGGGAGCGGTCCTCGTCGATCTGGGCATCGCGCGCGCGATCGCGAGCTCGGGTGACGATCGCGTGACCCGGAGCGGCTTCGTGGTCGGCACCGAGGAATACATGAGTCCAGAGCAGGCGGAGGGCGCTCCCGACGTGGACGGACGCACCGACCTGTATTCCCTCGGCGTGGTGCTGTTCGAGTGCCTGGCGGGCCGGCCGCCGTTCTCTTCGGTCAGCGCCGCGGCCGTGCTGGACATGCATCAGCACCGGCCCGCGCCCGACGTGCGCAGCATCCGACGCGACGTGCCGAAGCAGCTCGCTGCGGTACTGGCGCGCGCGCTCGTGAAGTCGCGCGTCGAGCGCTGGCAACGGGCCCGCGACATGCGCGACGCGCTCGGTCCGTTCGTCGCCGCCGGGTGACGGCTGGCCGGGGCGCGCCGCGCCCGCTACACTGACGGGATGCGATCGGTCTGTCTCACCGCCGTGCTCCTGCTGTGCGCTTGCCAACCTCAGGCGCGGCGGCTCCTCGTGCTCGACCTCGCCCTGTCGGAGCCCGCCCTGCTGAACGGCACCGTCCAGCCTTGGCGCGACGAAGGGTACAACATCGAATACCGCCGCTTCTATCCGCACCTGGTGCGTGCCGATCTCGAGCGCTACCGGGTGCTCCTGTTCCTACTCGGCCGCGAGCCCGAGGCGCCGTCCGACGCCCTCACGGCCGGCGACCTCGCGCTGCTTACCGAGTGGGTGCTGCGCGGCGGCGTGGCCGTGCTGGGCTATGATGCCGACGGTGAGGGGTACCTCGACC
>QHTP01000290.1 GCA_003220855.1 Gemmatimonadota bacterium | reverse complement strand
GCCGGCCGGGGAGGCTCGAAAAGAAAGCCCTCCGGTCGAGGATCTGGATCTTCCGCTCCAGGGGGTCGACCGCGTCCTTGAGGATGGCTTCGAGCCCCGCGGCGCCCCGTTTCTGAACCAGGGTATCCGGGTCCTCCCCCGGGGGGAGCGTCGCCACGCTCACACGCACGCCCTGGCGCAGCAGCTCGTCGCCGGCGCGGAAGGTGGCGCGCAATCCGGCGTCGTCCGAGTCGTACAGCAAGGTCACCTGCGGCGCGTGACGCTGGAGCAGCTGAGCCTGCTCGGGCGTGAGGCCGGTGCCGAGCGGAGCCACCACCTCTTCGATGCCGGCGAGCGACAGGCGCAGCACGTCGAAATAGCCTTCCACCAGGATGGCGCGCTCCGCCTTGCGCATCGCGTGCTTCGCGACGTGGAGGTTGTAGAGCAGCTTCCCCTTGTGGAACAGGGGCGAGTCGGGCGAGTTGAGGTATTTCGGCTCCCCTTCACCGAGGATGCGACCCCCGAACGCGACCACGCGCGCCCGCAGATCGTGGATCGGAAACAGCAGCCGACCCCGGAAGCGGGGCAGCAGCGTGCCGTCCTCCCGTTTAACGAGCAGCCCGGCTTCGAGCAACACCTCGTCACGCACCCCCAACCCTTTCATTGCGTCGAGCAACGCCTTGCTCCGGGGCGCGTAGCCCAGGCCCAGCGGCAGGGCGACCTCGAGCTCGAGGTGTCGGGAGGCGAGGTAGTCCCGGGCCACCTGCGCTTCGGGGCTCTCGCCCAGCTGGCGCGCGAACCAGTCGGCGGCCGCGGCCACGGCCTCGTACAGCGGCTCGCGCGGGTCGGGGCCGGTGGGCCCGCGCTCGGGAATCGCGATCCCCACCCGGCGCGCGACCTCGCGCACCGCCGTGGGATAGTCCATGCCCAGCTTCTTCATGAAGAAGGTGAAGACGTCGCCGCCCTCGTGGCACACGAAGCAGTAGTACATCCCTTTCTTCGGGATGACGGCGAAGTTGCGGTGCGTGCCGCCGTGAAACGGGCACGGAGCGCGAAAGTCCGCCCCAGTGCGCTTGAGCTCCACGTGCTCGCCGATGATTCCCACGATGTCTGCCGCCTCCCGGACCTGCTCGATCACGTCGTCGGGAATGAGACTCACGTGGTGAACTCCACGACCGTGACCCCGTGCCCGCCCTGGTTCGGCGGGGCGAAGCCAAAGCGCTCGACCCGAGTGTCGGCGGACAGGATATCGTGGACCAGCTGGCGCAGCACGCCGGTGCCCTTGCCGTGGATCACGCGCAGATATGGGAGGTCGGCGAGCACGGCGTCGTCGAGTGCTTTGACGAGCAGGGCTTCGGCTTCATCCACACGGAGGCCACGCAAGGACACCTCGGTCGCAGCCGTCGCCGTCGAGTGCCCCGCGCCGGCCGGCGGCCGCGCCGGGCTCGGCGGCCGGCGCGGGGCACCCGCCGGCTCCTGCCGACGGCGCTTGAGCTCCTCCAGGGAAAGCCACGTTTCCCCTTTCCCCTTTCCCGTTTCCCCGGTGTCTGCCGTTTCCCGGGTTTCGGTTTCTTCGAGCGCCTGCTCGAGCAGCCGGCGCGCCTCTTTGGCGGTCGCCTCGTCCACGGCGGCGCGCGCCCGCCCCAGCGCCTCTTCGACCTTCTTGCGAGCCTCGAGCAAGTAGGCCCGGGTCTGATCGCGGGCGGCCTGCTCCAGGCCCCGGGCGCGGGCTTTCACCTCCCGCTCCCGCCCGGCGACTTCCTCGCCGCGCGCGTCGACCCGTGCGGCGTCTTCCCGGACGCCCTGCTCGCGCGCCGCGAGCTCGCGCTCCCGGGCCTCGAGCTCCCGCGCCCGTGCTTCGACAGTCGCAAGCAGCGCATCGAGCGTCCGCTCGCGGTCCGGCACCGCGCGCTCGGCGATGTCCAGGACCGCGGCCGCGATTCCCAGCCGCCGGGCGATGGCGAGCCCGTAGGAGCGCCCCGGGACGCCCTTGAGCAGCCGGAACGTGGGGGTGAGCATCTCGGCGTCGAACTGGAGTGACGCGTTCACGATCCCCACCGTCTCCGCGGCGAGCTGCTTCAACGCGCCCAGGTGCGTGGTCGCCAGCGAGACGGCGCGCCGGCGTGTGAGCGTCTTGAGGACGGCGGCCGCGAGCGCGGCGCCCTCCGCGGGATCGGTGCCACTCCCGATCTCGTCCAGCAGGACGAGCGCACCCGATCCGGCACGCTCCAGAATGTCGCGCAGCACCGCAACGTGGGCGGAGAACGTGGAGAGGCTCGCGGCGATCGACTGG
>QHTP01000299.1 GCA_003220855.1 Gemmatimonadota bacterium | reverse complement strand
GTCCTCCTGGGCGCATGAGACTTACGCGATTCTCGCGTCGAATGTCCCCCCGTTTGTCGCGTATTGTTTTGACACGCTAGCAGCGTCCGGAGCTTCGCCTCGGCCTCATTTAGGATCCGCTCACTCTCCTGCCAGCCGTACTCTTGGGTCACGTTCTCCGCTTGGTGCCCCATTAGCGCACGCTTCCAACCCTGAGGGATCCCCGCGAGATCACACCACAGCGCAAAGCTGTCGCGCCCGTCCTTCGGCCGCACGCCCAACCCTGACTCCCGAAGCGCTCGCTCGAAGCGCTGCTTAGTCAGCGTCGACGGTCTGAGCTCCGTGAGAAGTGGCACGAAAGGTCACGCGCCTCGCGCTTCGTGCCTTTGACATGCACGCGTCCGTCCTCAACCGCCCACTTCCCGGAGAAGAACTCGTCGGGCAGCATGCCCGTGCAGCACAACGCCCACCAGCTGGCTCCAATCTCACCGCCCAGCGTCTCGCGAATCGCCAGTGCCCGTTTGGGGTCCTGAGGATGCTTCGGCCGTTTGACAGCCTCGGGCAGTCCTTCAATACTCGCCACATCGTGATAGAGGGCGTGATCCGTCGTCACCGTGTCGCGCAGGAATGCCCGTATGGTTGCAAACACGCGATTGAACATCGCGCCCCGGTGTGCGGCTTCGCTGGCAGCTCGGTAGCGGAGCAGGGATGTTCGAAGCTCGGCCAGCGTTTCGGGCGCGGGGGCTAGAGCGTTCATGGCCCAGCGCGCAAATCGCGCGTAGGTTGACGGTTTGGTTGCCCACCATTCCTTGTAAGTTCGTTGGAAGGGCAACGCGTGCTGGGCGGACGGGAGACGCTGCCATTGGCCGGTGCGATAGATCGCCCAGACCTCGCGGAGTGTGATCCGCCCCTCTCGAATGTCCCGCAGCAACTCGTCCTTGCCTGCCTCAAGACCGGCGTTCCTCGACCGTGATACTTCCAGGGGCTCATCGGGTCGATTGCTCCCTGCACCAGTTGAGGAGTTGTTGCCGTACATAGCGCCGTCGGGGCCGCTTCTGTCCGGCCCCGATTGTGAGATAGGGAACGGGCATCACTCTCAAGGTCTCGACTGAGACCCGCAGGAGCTGGGCTGCCTCCCGCGGGGTCAGCAAGCCGTCGCCCTCCAGATCCGCAGCCGGTCCCTCTCGTGGTCGGGTTGTGATGGTCATCGGGCTACCCTTGGGCCCTTCATTAATGGAGGCCGGCTCACGAAAAGAGGCTGCGTCACGGCCACATCACGCGCGCCCAGCGGAGCAAGCGCATGGTCATTCGGACCGCTGCCCACGCCGCGGAGAAGATCAAGATGAGGGCGCGCGTCGGCCAGATGACCAGCGCGACCCAGGTCATAACGGCCCACCTCCGGGCGCGGCTGGACTCCCGCTCCAGCGCGACCATGGCAAGCCGGAGCTGGCGCCGTGCGGCCGTGAGCAAGCGAACGAGCTCGAACCGGTCTCGCCTGCTGAAGCCGCCATGATGCAGCTGATCGTCGAGCTCACGTAGCAGGTGCAGCGCTGTGCGGACGTGTGCGGGAGCGGTCCCGTCAAAACGACGAGCCATCTCAAGAATGTAGGCACGATATGCCTACTTGCCAAGCAAGGGCAGATTGTGCCTATCTTGAGGCCCCCATGCCGATGACCGCCAAGCAGTTGCGCACCGCCCTGAAGCGGCTCGGCCTCACCCAGGTAGGCGCTGCTGCTAAGCTGGGAGTCGCCCCGCGCACGATGCGGTACTGGGTCGCTGGCGAACGGCGGATTCCCGAGCCCGTGGCGATCCTTCTCCGCACGTGGCTTAGGGAGCGGCCTTAGGGCGCAAGAGACGACCGGCCAGCGCCATGTCACGCCAGGTCTGGCGACAGGACTCATCTTTGCGACCCGGCGGTCCACAGCGACTGGAGACTGGCGCGGACCTGTCGAGCGTCAACTGCACCAAAGTATCGGCTGTCGAAGCTGAATGGCGAATAAGATGACACAATCCAGATCGTACCCGGCTGCACGACAGATCGGGTCGCCCGCAGCTGAGGAAGGGGTCGGCCTTTGCGGTCTGTGGCAAGGGCTCGACTGTTCGGCACCGGGGCGCCGTTCACGAACAACCCGGCGGGCGTGACGGCGACGGTGTCGCCAGCGATCGCGGCAATGGGCTTGCCGATCGGGGCGACCCCGTTCGGACACTCCTCGCCCCGGGGCACATATCCCCGCGCGTGAGCGAACGCCGCCACCTTGGCCGGCAAGCAGGCGAGCACCAGCGCTCCGCGGACGGGCAGCGACGGGGAGATGACGTAGAGGCCCACGGGTAGGCTACCCGTCAGGTTCAGCCGCAGGCCAGCGAGCCATCCCATGACTAAGAGCAACACCGGACTTGCGAGCCACGCGATCACACTCAGCCCCCCCGCCCCGCGCTCGGTCATTCGGCGACCGCCGCAGCCAGGACTCGATACAACGGATTGGGATCCGCGCGTCCCACAAACTCGGGGTCGCGAAGGTAATTCACCCGCTCGACGCAGAGGGGCGCGCCACCCTTGACGAACACGAGCGCCGATTCGCGCGGGAGCCGCCGCACCTCGTCCGGGAGGAGGAGGCGACGCCCCTGCTCCGACCAGGCGCGCCCGGAGCCGAGCTGGCGCTGTGCATGCGGCCCGCGGCTCATACCACGGGACTGGTGTTTGCTCTCGACGTAGATCGTAGACTCTCCGGTCATCTTCGAGAGGTATTCGGCGGTGTCCCAATCGTTGATCCCGAAGGCCTGGAGCACGTCCACGTTGGCGAGGAACGTGGGCCAGGTCTCGCCGTAGGTGCTTTTCAGTTGTGAGAGATCCTGAACGATCAGCCAGAAGGTGACGCCGAACCCACCCGCGAGCCCGATGTCGCGTTGCACGGGGTGCATGCGTCCGAGATGCGCGAACTCATCGAGCAGCAAGAGGACCCGCTCCTTCGGCTGGCCCGCCGTGCGCGCCGTCGCCCGAAGGGCGCAGGCGATCAGCAGACGGAGCCATCGGGCGTAGGCGTCAATACGGTCCGTGGGCAGGATCAGGTACACACTCAATGGCTGACGCTTGAGCTGGGAGAAATCGACGGTCGACCGCTTCAAGACCTCCGCCATGCGGGGGCTGTCCAGGAAATGCGTGTGGCTCTGAGCGGTCGAGATGACGCCGGAGCGCTCCTTGGGGGCCTTTTGCAAGAGCCGGGCGGCGGCGCGGGCGACGAGCCCGTCCACGGCTTGACTCGCCTGCATTTCCTTCAGCAGGTCCGCGAACGGCTCCGGGGGCGCGGTGAGGAGTTCCCGCACGTGGGTGAGCGTCCGCATCTCGGCCGGCGCGTTCGCGGCGACGTGGAGGATCAGTCCGGTCAGGACCCCGCGCGCCTCTTCGTTCCAGAAGGCCTGCTCGCCCTC
>QHTP01000298.1 GCA_003220855.1 Gemmatimonadota bacterium | reverse complement strand
TTCGGGATGCCATTGCGCCGTGGAGAGATAGTAGAACAGCCCCGGGTCGTCGCCCAGCTGCTCCGACTTGATGTTCTCGGCGACGCCGACCACGTAGGTGCATGGCGCGGTGTCCGCACCCACCTTGACGCACTGGCCGATCGGGTCCCGGCCCGGCCACAGCGTCTTGGCCATCGCGTCGCTCACGACCATGACTCGGGGCGTATGTGCCCCATCCTGGGCCTCAATCCCGCGGCCGCGCAGAAGGCGGGTACCGAGCGTGGAGAAGTACTCCGGGGTCACCGCGTTCTGGTAGAAGTCGCCCAAGCGATGGACCGAATCGATACCGCCGACGTGGAGGTCGAGGTCCCGAAAGTTCCAGAAGGGCACCGTGAGTTGGCGCGAGGCGTGCTCGACACCGGGAACCGCCTGCGCCGTCTCGAGCAGCTCACGGCGCAGCGCGACATTGCGGGCGCTGTCCAGCTGCATACCACGCAGGTTCAGGTCCACGAGCAGCACGGGGTCGACGTCGTAGCCGAGCGGGATCACCCGCACGTGACGCAGGCTGCGCACGAACAGCCCCGCACCGACGAGCAGCACCACCGACAGCGCTCCTTGCAGCACGAGCAACGCGATGCGCACGCGCGACCGCTGGAATGTCCCTTCTCGCGCACCCGCCTTGAGATCGCCGGCGACGTCGGCGTGTTGCGTGAGGGCGGGCGCAAGGCCCGTGAGCAGGCCGGCGCACAGGGCCGCCGCCCCGCCAAACAGCAGCGTGCGGGCGTCGCCCAGGACACTCACGTCGGACGACTTTGCGAGGAACTGCGCGCGCAACACCGCCCCGCCCCACTCGGCGACTACGAGGCCGGCGAGGCCGCCGAGCAGGGCCAGGAGCAGGCTCTCGGTGAAGAGCTGCGACAGCAGGCGTGCCCGACTCACGCCCAGCGCCAGCCGGACGGCGATCTCGCGGCGGCGCCGCAGGGCGCGGGCGAGCAGCAGATTCGCGACGTTGGCGCAGGCGATGAGCAGCACGATCAGCGCGACTCCGCTGATCCACGTCGCGACCTTCGCGAAGCTCGACTCGCGGGGTCCCCGCTCGCTCAGCACCGACGCCACGAAAGCGTGCGGTCGCGCGATTTCCGCCGGAGTCATACCGGGACTGCCCGGCCGCTGGGCGGCGTAGCTGCGGAGGTACGCGTTGGTGAGGTCTGCATTCGCGGCCGCCACACTCACAGCTGGCTTCCGCTGCGCCAGCATCGAGAGCCACTGCCAGGAGTAGGTGGTCCACCAAGTCTCGCGCCGGCCCGCGGCCAGCGCGCTGGCATGGCTCGTGATGGGGATGAACGCCACCGGTCGCTGCACGGGCCATAAACCGACGAATCCTTCGGGCGCAATGCCGATGATCGTGTAGACCGTGGGACCGATCTGGAGCGTCGTCCCGAGCACCTCCCGGCGGCCGCCGTAGCGCGTTTGCCAGAAGGCGTGCGAGAGCACGGCGACCGCCGTGCCGTTGGGAGGGCTGTCCTCGGCCGCGGTGAAGTAGCGGCCCAACGCCGGTGGCGCATCGAAGAAGCCGAACAAGCCGGCACTCACGATGCCGACGCGCATTTCCCGCGCCTCGGCGCCGGCCCCGATGGCGAGGTCGTGCTCCGTGAACGCGGCGGTGCGCGCGAACGCGGTCGTCCAGCTCGTCAGATCGACGTAGCGTGCGTACTGCATGTAGCCGCCGGCCTGCTCCTTGCCACTCCAGGTCTGCGCGAGATAGATGCGGTGCGTGGCGCCGGCATCGTGCAGCAAGGGCGGCGGCCGAAACAGCATCCGGTCCACGACCGAGAACATCGCGACGTTCGCCCCAATGCCGAGGGCCAGCGTGAGGACGACGCCCAGCGTGAACCCCGGGCTGCGCGCCAGCTGGCGCACGGCGTAGCGCAGGTCGGCGAGGAGGGTGTCCATCATTCGGACCTGAGGGCAACCATCGGATCGACGCGCGCGGCGCGGCGCGCCGGAGCGACCATCGCGAGCAGCGCGACGCCCACCAGCACCAGGCCCACGCTGGCGAACGTCACCGGGTCCAGCGGGTGTACGTCATACAGCAGCTTGCCCAGTGCCCCCGCGGCGAGGCCCGCGGCCACGGACCCAAGCGCGACGCCGATGAGCGTCAGTCGCAGGCCGCCGCCGAGCACCGTGCGCAGCACGTCGGCGGGCCGGGCACCAACCGCCAGGCGCACGCCGATCTCACGCGTGCGCTGGCCGACCGTGTACGACAACACGCCGTAGATCCCCACCGCGGCCAGCGTGAGGGCCAGCGCCGCGAACAGCCCCAGCACGAACGCCGGGTAGCGACGGTCCGCCATCGTCTCGGCGATGTGGTGGTACATCGTCACCGCGTCGGCGACCGGGACGCCCTTGTCCATCTCGGAGACAGCCGCACGGACCATGCGGGTCAGTGTCGCAGGAGGGAGCGCGCTGCGCAGCACGAGGCTCATGCTGCCCTGCTGCGACTCCTGCGCGAACGGGTAGAACAGCGTCGGCTCGAACGCAGCGTCGAGCCCGTCATGGCGCGAATCGGCCACGACGCCGACGATCTCGACCGAAGCGGTGGGGTGCCACCACTCGACCTTGACGTGCTGGCCGATCGGGTCTTCGCCTGGCCACAGCCGGTGCGCCATGGCTGCGCTGATGACCGCCACCGGCGCGCTGCCGATCCGGTCGCTCGTCGCGAGCGAGCGGCCCCGCTCGAGCGGGATGCGCATCGCGCCGAAGTAGCCCGGGTCCACGGTGCGGATCGCGACCGTGGGCGATTCGCCGGGAGCGGGCTCAGGAC
>QHTP01000308.1 GCA_003220855.1 Gemmatimonadota bacterium | reverse complement strand
TGGTGCGCGATCTGGCGCGCGAGCTGGACAAGCAGGTGGCGTTCCGCGTGGAGGGGAAGGAGATCGAGCTCGATCGGGCGATCCTCGACGAGCTGGGGGATCCGTTGCTGCACCTGCTCCGCAACGCGGTGGACCACGGCATCGAGACGCCGGCCGAGCGGCGCCGCCGCGGCAAGCCGCCCGAGGGCGAGATCGTCCTGACGGCGGTGCGCGAGCGGGCGAGCGTCGCGATCAGCGTGAGCGATGACGGGCGTGGCATCGACCGCGCCCGGATCCTGGAGCGGGCGCAACGCGAGGGGCTGGTCGATCCCCACGCGGAGGCGCTATCGGACGACCAGCTGCTGCGAGTCCTGGCGCGGCCCGGGTTCTCGACCGCGGACGCCGTGACCAGCGTATCGGGGCGGGGGGTGGGGATCGACGTGGCTGTGACGCGCATCCGCGCGCTGGGCGGCTCGATCGACATACGTACGGAGGCGGGGAAGGGGACGAGCTTCGTGCTGCGACTGCCGGTGACGCTGGCGATCGTACGGGCGCTGATCGCCGGAGTGGGCCGGGAGCGCTACGCGCTGCCGCTGACGTACGTGGCGGAGACGGTGGAATTCGGGGTGCAGCCGACCACCCTCGTGGAGGGGCGCGAAGCCATCGTATTGCACGATCGGGTGGTCCCGCTCGTGCACCTGCGGCGCATGCTGGGTGTGAGCGGGGACGCCCCGCGGCGCTGCCCGATCATCGTGCTCGAGATGGGCGAGCGCCGCAGCGGCATCGTCGTGGACGGGATGCTGGGCCAGCAGGAGATCGTCGTGAAGGGCTTCGACCCGCCGCAGGGTACGCTCCCGGTGTTCAGCGGAGCGACCATCATGGGCGACGGGATCCCGGCGTTGATTCTCGACGCCGGCGGGCTCGTCTAGGCTCACGGAAGGGAGAGGCGGCATGGAGGACGTGCGGGATCTGAAGGAGCTGCAGATCGACGCGCTGCGCGAGGTGGCCAACATCGGGGCGGGGCACGCCGCCACGGCGTTGTCGCAGCTCACGAACCGCCGCATCATGATCAGCGTGCCGCAGATCAACATCGCGCGGCTGGAGGAGGTGCCCGACCTGCTGGGCCACGCCCAGGAGGTGGTCGCCGCGGTGCTCATGCACATGCTGGGGGACCTGACCGGGCGGACCCTGCTCTTGTTCCCCGAGGCGGTGGGGCGGCGGTTGTGCGACATGCTGCTGCGCCGTCCAATCGGCACGACGGCGGCGTTCGACGCGCTCGAGCAGTCGTGCCTCAAGGAGACCGGCAACATTCTCTCGGGCGCCTACATGAACGCCCTGTCGGACTTCTTGGGCATGCTGCTCCTGCCCTCGGTGCCGAGCCTCGTGGTGGACCTGTCGGCCGCGGTGCTCACCACCACCTACCTCAACTTCGGACACGAGCGCGACTTCGTGTTCTGCGTCGAGACCGAGTTCTCCATCGAGTCGGCCGAGGAGCTGCGGGGCCACTTCCTGCTGCTTCCCGATCTGGCGTCGCTCAAGGCCATTTTTGACGCCATCCGCCTGAGCTGACCCGTGACGGCGCCGGCGCTCTCGGAACGCGACCTCGCCGTCCTCCGATCCTTCGCCCGCCGGATCGACCCCTCGGACGCCGGGGCGCACAACAACCTCGGCGTCCTCTATTACCAGAAGGGACTGGTCGAGGACGCGATCGCCGAGTTCACCCGCGCGCTCGAGCTCGACCCGAAGATGCAGGTCGCGCAGCGCAACCTCGAGATCGCCTATCACGACACGGGCTACTACGACCAGCGCGTGGCCCACCTGCGGGAGCGGCTGCGCAGCGCCCCCGACGACCGCGACGCGCGCTGGGAGCTGGGCCGCGCCTACGCGATCCTCGGTGCCCATGAGGACGCGGTCGGCGAGTTCGAGCAGCTGCTGGCGCACCGCCCCACGGACGTGGCCGCCATCATCCAGCTCGGGCTTGCGGAAAAGAACCGCGGGCGGCCGGAAGCGTCGACGGAGTGGTTCCTGCGCGCCGTCGAGCTCGAGCCCGAGTCGAGCGTCGTGCACTTCTATCTGGGCGAGATCTATTACAATCGTGGCCTGAACGCCGAGGCGCTCGGAGCGCTGGAGCGAGCGGTGGCGCTGAACCCCGACAACGCCAACGCCCACTACCTGATGGCCTTCGTCCTGGGCGATCTGGGTCGGCATCAGGACGCCCGGGCGTCCTCGAAGCGCGCGATCCAGCTCAATCCACCCCTGGCGCGCGCCCAGACTAACCTCTCGCTCGAGCGCTACAATGCGGAGCGCAAGAGCCAGGAGCGGCGCCAGCGCCTGGCGCCCGAGCCGCAGGTGGTGGAAGGGAACGAGCTGGCGCACTACAACCTCGGGCTCGCCTTCCGGCAGAAGGGCTACTACAACGAGGCGCTGCGGGAGTACCGGCTGGCGCTGGAGCGCGGTGAGGACCGGCGGCTGACGCTGCAGGCGATGGCGGAGGTGCATCTCCTGAAGCACGACTTCGCGGCGGCGCTCGAGCTGTACGATACGCTGCTGCGCGAGGTCCCGGACTCACCCAAGCTGTGGAACGAGCGCGGGGTCGTGCTGCACCAGGCGGGCCGCACCGACGACGCGCTGGCCTCCTACCAGCAGGCGGTGGAGGTGGATGCGAACTACGCGCTCGCCTGGAACAACCTCGGTGTGGTGCAGGCGCACAAGACCGCGTCCGACGCGGGCGTAGAGTCGTTTCGGACAGCCCTGCGGCTGCAGGGGGCGTTCAGCGCGGCGCGCCTCAACCTGGCGTTGCTCCTCTACCAGCTGCGCCGCTTCCAGCTGGCGCTCGAGGCGTACCGCCAGGTGCTGTCGGGCGAGCCCGCCTCCGCCGCGGCCTGGAACGGCGTCGGGCTGGTGCTGGTGGAGCTAAAACGCTTTCCGGACGCGCGCAACGCGTTCGTGCGGGCGGTGGAAGCGGACCCCGCGCACGCGGGCGCGCACTACAACCTGAGCTTCACCCTGTCGAACCTCGGCGACTTCGACGGCGCGCTCCGTGCCACCAAGCGCGCCCTGGAGCTCGATCCGTACTACGTCTCGCAGAAATTCGCGCTCACGATCGACCTCCAATACGAGAAGACCACGATCGGGATCGCCCCCGAGATTTCGGCGGACGTGACGGCCGAGACGATCGGCGAGGACTTCAATTTCGATCAACGGCTGCTGGACAACATCTTCCAGGAGCTCGCGCCGGCCGCCGCCCCCGAGCCGGCGGCGGGGAAGGCAGCCGAAGACCCGCTGGCACTGGCGCGCGACTACGTGAGCAAGGGGTTGATGGACGTCGCAGCGGCGGAGGCGGTGCGCGCGGTGCAGCGGGGCGCCAGCCGCGCCGATGCGGCCGTGCTCCTCGGGGACATCTTCGCGAAGCGGGGTTTGCACGGCGAGGCGCTGGAGCGCTACCGCGAGGCGCGCGCGCTCGAGACCGACCGCGTCGCAGCGCGCCTCGGCGAGGTGAAGGCGTTGTTCGCCCTCGGCGGCCGCCGCGCCGAGGAGGCGCACGCGCTGGCGGAGGAGCTGCTCCTGCTCGCCCCCGACCACGTGGACGCGCTGGTGGCCGTCGCGCGGGGACGGGCAGCCGCGGGCGACGCGGCCGGGGCGCTCACGGCGCTGCAGCAGGCGCAGACCCGGGCGCCGGGACGCGCCGACCTGCACAAGCTCCAGGGTGACGTGGCGATGAAGGTCGGCGACAAGCAGGGAGCGCTCGCCGCGTACCGCGCGGCGCTCGAGCTCGACCCGGGCTACGTGCAGGTGTGCGTGGACCTCGGCCGGTTGCACGAAGAGAGAGAAGACTGGAGCGCCGCGCAGCAGGCGTACGAGCGGGCGCTCGATGCGCTCCCCACCTTCCACGAGGCGGCGCTCGCGCTGGCCGACCTGCTGCGGCGCGCGGGGCAGCTGCGCCAGGCCGTGGTGCGGCTCGCGGAGATGCTCGAGCAGGACCCCTACGACCTGCCGGCGCTGCTGCTGCTGGGACGGGCGCTGCTGGACGACAAGCGCGACGCGCAGGCCCTCGAAGCGTTCCGGCGGGCCCTGAAGTTCGACCCCGAGCAGGTGGAGGCGCTGTTCCAGCTGGGCGTCGTGCTCGCGCGGCTGCACCGCTACGCCGAAGCGGTGGAAGCGTGGGAGAAGGTGACGCGCATCGATCCCGGCGGCCCGTTCGCGCAGCGGGCGCGCGTGCACGCCCGCACCGCGCTCGACCTCCAGCACATCTTCGACTCGGACGCGGCCTGATGGCGATCGAGGGACCGCTTCGCGAGCTCGGCATCCACGACGTGTTCCAGCTGCTCGATCTGAGCCGGAAGACGGGCGCGCTGCGCGTCACCTCGGAGTTGCGTCACAACGCGGGCACAGTGTCCTTCGAGGGCGGCACGATCATCTTCGCCGAGATCCGCTCGAATCCGCATCCGCTCGGCGCGCTGCTCTTGCGTACGGGTAAGATCACCGACGCCGACCTGGAGCGCGCGCGCGACATGCAGGAGCGGCAGGGCGACAAGCGCCGGCTGGGCGAGATCCTCGTCTCGCTCGGCGCCATCACCCCGCGCGAGCTCGAGCGCCAGGTGCGCTTCCAGATCGAGGAAGTCGTGTTCGAAATGATGAGCTGGCGGGAGGGCTACTTCTCCTTCACCGAAGGCGCGCTCAGCGACGTGCCGACGGAGGCGACGGTTCGCATTCCCACCGAGGCCCTCCTGATGGAGGGCGCCCGGCGCATCGACGAGTGGTCGCGGATCGAGAGTCGGATCCCGCACCTGGGCGTCGTGCCGGCGCTCGCCCCACCGCAGGAGGGCGATGCCGGGGACCTCGATCTACTGCCGCCCGAGTGGGAGATGCTGGCGGCCATCGACGGCCAACGCGATGTGCGCGCGATCGCCTCCGCGCTGGGCCGCTCCGACTTCGAGGTGGCGAAGACGTTGTTCGGACTCGAGAGCGCGGGCGTCGTCGTGCTCGCGGACCCCGGCACAACCAAACGCGAGCGGACCACGCTCGCCGCCGATCTGGCGGAGCTGGTCGCGCGCGCCGAAGACGCGCTGGCGCGGCGCGACATGGAGGAGGCGCGCGGCGTGGCCGAACAGGCCGCCGGCGTGCATCCGCACGATCCCGCCGTGCACCTGCTGCTCGGTCGCATCGCGCTCGCGGCAGGACGGGGTCCGGACGCCGTGGAAGAACTGCGTCGCGCGCTGCGGCTCGATCCCCTGGGCGTCGCGGCATACCGGCTGCTCGGCTACGCGCTCGTCGCGACGGGTCGGTTCGCCGAGGCCCTGGACCAGTGGACCCAGTGGGAGCGCCTGGCGCCACGCTCGGAGGCGGAGCTGGCGCGGCTCGACGAGGTGCGCCGCGCGCGTGCGGCCGCCCA
>QHTP01000307.1 GCA_003220855.1 Gemmatimonadota bacterium | reverse complement strand
GGGGTTCGCGACGATGAAGCCGCCGCCCGTCTGCCCGCAGGCGTCGAGCAGCGCGAGGTGGTCGGGGTTCACCTCCGGAATCAGCAGCGGTACGGAATCATCCATGCGGTGCGGCGACGAATTGGTCAGGACCCGGTACCCCGCGCGGGCGAACCGCGTCTCGACCGGCCCCGCCACGTCGGAGGGGAGGCTCGAAAACACCACGTCGCAGTCGAGCGGCGGCTCGGGCGCCTGGACCACGAGGCCGCGCACGGCGTCCGGCACCGCGCCCGGGAGGCGCCAGGCGCATGCCTCGGCGTAGGGTCTGCCCTGGGACCGGTCGGAAGCCGCCAGCGCCGTGACGGTGAATTGGGGATGGTGCTCGAGCAGCTGCAGGAAGCGCTGCCCGACGGTCCCCGTCGCCCCGAGAATGCCGACCCGCATCTTCCCCATCGCTGCTCCTTGACGCACCGGACGCCTGCGGCGAGTATTGAACATACATACAACCGCTGTGCTCGTGGTGATTTGCCGCGTATTGCCGCCACGTTAAACAAGGTGCTAAAAAGCGACCGCCCGCGGCGTGGCATTGCCCGGGCTTTTCTGTTTCCCGAAAGAGCAGGCGATGCGAGCGAGCGTGACCGTGCGGGTGGCCGGGTCGACGTCCAATCTGGGCGCCGGGTTCGACTGCGTCGGGGTGGCGATCGGGCGCTGGCTGCGCGTCACAGCGCGGACGGCACCCGGAAAGTCCATTGCGCTCGAGCGCTCCGGGACGCTGAGCACGCTCGAGACGGCGCCGGAGGCCGACCTACTGTATCGCGGCTTCGCCGCGGCCTGTCGGAAGACGGGACGCGAGGTGCCCCTCGGCCTCGCCCTGGCCGCGCACTCCGACATTCCCGTGGCTCGCGGGCTCGGCTCTTCGGCGGCCGCGACGGTGGCCGGGGCGGCGGCGGCCGTGGCGCTGCTCGAGCTGAAGCTCGACGCGCCGGCGCTGGCGGAGCTCGCGAGCGAGCTCGAAGGCCATCCGGACAACGTCGCGCCCGCCGTGTTCGGCGGCGCCAACCTCGTGCTGCGCGAACCCGGCGGCCTGGTCGTGACGCCGTTGCCGATTCACCCGTCGCTCGCACTGGTGTTCGCCGTGCCCGACTTCACCGTGGAGACAAAGCGCGCGCGTGCCGCGCTGCCGGCCACGCTGCCGCACGCCGACGCCGTGCGGGCGGCCGCGAAGAGTGCCGCCCTGGTCCACGGCCTGGCGCACGCCGACGCGCGACTCCTGGCCGCCGGGCTGGACGACGTGCTGCACGTGCCGTTTCGCCGCGCCCTCGTGCCCGGATACGACGAAGTGACGAGCGCCGCGCGGCAGGCGGGCGCGTACGGTGCCACGCTCTCCGGCTCGGGACCGACCGTTGTCGCGGTGGTCGCCGCCGACGGCGTGCGCGCCGTGGGCGACGCGATGGTGCGGGCCTGGCGAGCCCGCGGCATCGTCGCGCAGGCGTTTCACGCCGACCGCCCGGCCGGCGGGTACGAGACCGACTGAGGGATCTATGGCCAGGGCCCGGGCCCGCTCCACCCGTCCTCCCCACATCCATAAGTTCGGCGGCGCGTCGCTCGCGGACGCCGCGGCGATCGGCCACGCCGTCGCGATCGTCTTGGCCCGGCGTCCCGACCCGCTCGTGGTGGTCGTGTCGGCGATGAGCGGCGTGACCGACGCGCTGCTCGACGGTGCGGCCCGCGCGGCGCGTGGCGACGCGAGCCACGTGCGGGCCGTGGCCGCGGCGCTGCGCGCGCAGCACGCCACCGCGGCGCGGGCGCTGGTGCCCGCAGGCGCCCGACTGGAGGAATTGCTGCGCCTGATCGACGAGGCGTTCGCCGAGCTGGAGCAGGTGGCGGGTGGTCTCGGTGTGCTGCGCGAGCTCACGCCCCGCACCACCGACTACCTCGTCGCGCGGGGGGAGCGGCTGTCGGCGCGGCTGTTCGCGGCGGCGCTGGACGCGGCGGGCTGCCCGGCGGCGTACGTCGACGCCGCCGAGATCGTGCAGACCGACGGCACGTTCGGCAACGCGTCGCCCGACCTGCGGCGCACCGAGCGGAGCGCTCGCACGGTACTGCGCCCCGTGCTGGCGCGCGCCGTCGTGCCGGTTGTGCCGGGTTTCATCGGCGCGGCGCCGGACGGCCAGGTCGCGACCCTGGGCCGCGGCGGCTCGGATCTCACCGCGACGCTGCTGGCCCGCGTGCTGGGCGCCCGCGAGGTGTCGCTGTGGAAGGACGTACCGGGCCTGTTGACCGCCGATCCGCGCATCGTGCCCGACGCCCGCGTGGTGCCACAGGTACACGTCCGGGAGGCGGCGGAGCTGGCCTACTACGGCGCCAAGGTGCTGCACCCCCGGGCGCTGATCCCCGTGATCAAGCGTAACGTGGCGATCCGGATCCGTCCGTTCGCCGACCCCACGTCGCTCGGCACGGAGATCTCGCGCCGCCGCACGCTGGATCAGTATCCCGTGAAGGCCCTGTCGGCCATTCCGCGACAAGCGCTGTTGACGGTTGCCGGCAGCGGCATGCTCGGGGTCCCGGGCATCGCGGCTCGGACCTTCGCCGCGGTGCACCACGAGGGCATCTCCGTCTCGCTCATCACCCAGGCGTCAGGTGCAGACCTGTCTCGCCACGCTGGTCGTGGTCGGGCTCGGGATGGCAGGCACGCCCGGCATCGCTTCGCGCGTGTTCTCCGCGCTGGCGGAGGCGCGGATCAACGTGATCGCCACGGCGCAGGGCTCGTCCGAGCTGAACCTCTCGCTCGTGGTCGACGCCAAAGATGCGCCGCGGGCGCAGCGTGCGGTGCACGCGGCGTTCCAGCTCTCGAAGATCGGCGGGGGCGCGGTGGCGCACCCCGAACGAACGGACGTGGTCCTCCTGGGCTTCGGACAAATCGGGCGGACGCTGGCCCCCATGATCGCGAAAGTGAAGCAGGATGGGCTCACGCTCCGCATCGTCGGACTGATCGACAGGAGCGGCCTGGTGTTCGACGCGCGCGGCCTCTCGCCGCGGCGGCTGGCGACGCTCGCCGCCGCCAAGGCCAAGGGCACGCCGCTCGCCAAGGCGACCGGCGGGCGGCGGGCGGGCGCCGCCGAAGCGGTCGGGTTCGTCGCGCGGCACGCGCTGTCGAACCCGGTGCTCGTGGACCTCACGGCCGACGACACGACCGACACGATCAAGACGGCGCTCGGCGCGGGGATGCACGTGGTGCTCGCCAACAAGCGCCCCGTCACCGCCGAGAAGGCCAGCTACGACGCGCTGCGCGCGGCCGCCCAGACGCACGGCCGCCGCCTGCTGCACGAGGCGACCGTGGGTGCGGGCTTGCCGATCATCGACACCTATCAGAAGCTCGTGGAATCGGGCGATCGCGTGGCGAAGATCGAGGGCTGCCCCTCCGGCACACTCGGCTACCTGTTCGGTGAGCTGGGTCGGGGCACACGGTTCTCGGCAGCGCTGCGCGGCGCGATCGCGAAGGGGTACCCCGAGCCCGACCCGCGCGAGGACCTTTCGGGCATGGACGTCGCGCGCAAGGCGCTCATCCTCGGGCGGCTGCTCGGCTTCCCGGGAGAGCTCAGGGACATCGACGTCGAATCGCTGGTACCGGATGGCGGCGACCGCCTGTCCCGGGACGAGTTCCTGGGCCGCCTGGAGGAATACGACGCGCCGTGGGAGAAGCGCGTGGCCGCCGCCGCGACGCGCGGCGGGGTGCTGCGCTACCGGGCGATCGTGACGCCGCGACGCATCCGCGTGGGCCTGGTGGTGGTGGACGCGTCGAGCCCGATGGCGTCGCTCAACGGGACCGACAATCAGTTTATCTTCACGACCATGCGCTACAAGAAGAACCCGCTCGTCATCACCGGACCGGGCGCGGGGCCGGCGGTGACGGCCGGCGGAATCCTCAACGACGTGCTAAAGCTCGCCGGCGCATGAGCGACACCTGGCAGCTCTGCACGAGCTGTGGCTGCGAGATTCCCGAGACCGACGCCCATCCCCGTTGCCCGACCTGCCGTGGCCTGCTCGAGGTGCGTCACCGCCCACCCGCGCAGGGCGGCGCCGCGCTGCGGGCGACGTTCGACGCGCGCTGGGGCGTGCGGCGGGGCGTGCTGGCATCCGGCGTGTGGCGCTACCGCGAGGCGGTGCTCCCGAGCGCTGCGGCGGAGGACGTGCTGTGCTATCCGGAGGGCAATACTCCGCTGATGACGAGCCCGCCCGTGGCACGCTGGGCGGGCGCGACGACGCTGCTGCTCAAGCACGAGGGCCAGAACCCCACGGGGTCGTTCAAGGACCGCGGCATGACGGTGGGCGTGACGCAAGCCCGGCGCATCGGCGCGCGCGCGGTGGCCTGCGCGTCCACCGGCAACACCGCCGCCGCACTCGCCGCCTACGCGGCGCTGGGCGGCTTGCCCGCTCTGGTGCTCGTGCCCAAGGGGCACGTCGCGCTGGGGAAGCTGGCGCAGGCACTCGCCTACGGGGCACGCACACTGCTGGTGCGCGGCAACTTCGACCAGTGCCTCGAGCTGGCCGACCAGGCGAGCGACCGGCTGGGCGTGTACCTTCTCAATTCGGTGAACCCGTTCCGTCTCGAGGGTCAGAAGACGATCGTGCTCGAGCTGCTGCAGCAGCTCGCGTGGGAGCCACCCGATTGGATCGTGGTGCCCGCCGGCAACCTCGGGAACACGGCGGCCTTCGGCAAAGCGTTGACGGAGGCACGCGAATGGGGGTTGATCGAGCGCCTGCCGCGCCTCGCCGCCGTGCAGGCAGAGGGGGCGGCGCCCTTCGCGTTGAGCTTCCGCGAGGGATTCGCGCGGCGTCACCGGGTGGAGGCACACACCGTGGC
>QHTP01000070.1 GCA_003220855.1 Gemmatimonadota bacterium | reverse complement strand
CATTTTGGGGATGAAGCCCCCCACGTCCGTCCCGGTCGTATCGGTGATGTACTTGCCCACCGTCCCGCTGCCGTTCGCCAGGCCGTTCGGGAACGCGGACGACTTCGAGTTGAGCAGCAGGCGGGCCGTTTCGAGCGCGCTCGCGGCGAGTACCACGACCTTGGCACGGACGTGCTGGTCCGACCCGGTCGTCTTGTCCACGTATGCGACACCCGAGGCGCGGCCGGCCTTGTCCAGCGTCACCTCGCGGGCCATGGCGTTGGTGACGAGCGTGAGCCGCCCGGTGGCGAGCGCGGGGCCGATCAGCACGTTGGTGGAGGTGAAGTTGGCGTTCACACGGCAGCCGCGGT
>QHTP01000069.1 GCA_003220855.1 Gemmatimonadota bacterium | reverse complement strand
GCTCGCCGGCGATCTCCCAGCCGCCGATGCAGGCGTCGAATTCCCCGAACGGATGGTCCTCGGTCGAGCGGCCGCGCCGCGGCGACTCGTACGGCCAGGTGAGCATGGCCGAGTCTTTCAGGTTGTCCCACGGCACGCCCGCCTCGAGCACGATCACGTCGGCACCCGCGCGGGTGAGGGCGTGGGCGGCCATGCCACCGCCGGCGCCCGAGCCGACGATGCACACGTCGTATACTCGGGACTGGGGGCTCGGGGCTCGGGGCTGGGTCATACGGTGCAAGTCTCCACGGCCTGTCGCAACGAGGTGACGGGGTCGCGCGTCGGCGTGAACTCGTGCGCCATGAATCCGGTGAAGCCCGTGTCGGCGATGGCGGCGGCGATCGCGTGCCAGTTGAGCTCCTGCGTGCCGTCGAGTTCGTGGCGGCCCGGTACGCCGCCCGTGTGGAAGTGGCCGATGAATGCCGCGTTGTCGCGGATGGTGCGGATGATGTCGCCTTCCATGATCTGCATGTGATAGATGTCGTACAGCAGCTTGACCCGCGGCGACGCCACGCCCTTCATCACGGCCACCCCGAACGCCGTGTGATCTCCCTGGTAGTCGGCGTGATCGACCTTGCTGTTCAGGAGCTCCACGCAGACGGTGACGCGTTGCTCCTCCGCGAGCGCCTTGATCGCATTGAGACCGGCGATGCAGTTGTCGATCGCTTCCGCATCGCTCCGGCCGCGGCGGTTGCCGAACATCGTGATCACGTTGGGGACGCCGTGCTTTGCGGCGAGCGGGATCGTTTGCTCGAGCTCGCGCAACAGCAGCGCGTGGTTGGCCCGGTCGTTGAAGCCGGTCGGGATGAAATCGCGGCGGTCCGCGGGATAGCCCATCGAGCACACGAGCCCGTGATCCCGCACCGTGTCCCAATCAGCGGCACTGAGCAGATCCACGCCCGCGAGCCCCATGCCCGCTGCGGCGTTGCAGAAGTCGGGCAGGGGGATCTCGCGATAGGGCCAGCGCGAGACGGACTGCTTCACTCTTCCCGCGCTGAAGCGCGGGCTCGGCGCGGGTCCGCCCTTAAGGGCGGCATACGGCCGAGCCCAGGCTTTAGCCTGGGAACCCACGGCGGCCGCCCCCACCAGTCCGATGGCCTGCCGCCGGTCCATCAGAACTCCAGCCGCTTCAAGTAGTCGCAGCTCGCTTTGATGGACGCAAACGCGTCGGCCGGCTGGTCGTGCTCCACGAAGAAGTGCTTGATCCCCGCCTGCTGCTGCTTGGCGAAGATGCGCTTCCAGTCGATCGTGCCGGCCCCCACGTCGGCCATCTTGTTGTCGGGCGGTCCCATCGAGTCCTTCACGTGCACCATCGAGAACCGGCCCGGCCAGCGCGCGAAGTACGTCAGGGGATCCTGGCCGCCTTTGGTGATCCAGTACAGGTCCATCTCCATCTGCACCAGCTTGGGGTCGGCCTCCGCGAGCAGCACGTCGTAGGGCAGCTTGCCGTCCACCCGGGCGAACTCGAAGTCGTGGTTGTGATAGGCGAACTGCAGCCCGGCCGCGCGCGCCTGCTCCGCCTTCTGGTTGAAGTCGGCGGCGATCTTCTTGTAGCCGTCGATCCCGGTGCGCTGCTCCTCGGGGATCCAGGGGACCACGACGTACTGGTGCCCGACCACGTGCGCGGCATCGAGCGCCTCGTGCCAGGCGTCGGCCCCGCCTGCGGATATGTGCGCCGACGGGGACGTGAGGCCATTGCGATCGAGCATGGCGCGGATCTCCGCGGGCGTCTTCTTGAAGTAGCCCGCGAATTCGACCTCCTTGTAGCCGCTCGCGGCCACGCGCGCGATCGTCGCCTCGACGTCCTTCTCCATCTCGTGACGCACGGTGTAGAGCTGCAGGCCCACTCGCTCGATCTTGCTGGGGGCTCGGGAATAGGGGTTCGGGGCTCGGGGGTGCAACAGGTACGCCGCAGCCGCAGCACCGAGGGTCTGTACGAATTCGCGCCGATCCGTCATTGTGGTCTCCTCTGAGTTTCCGAATCCCGAGCCCCGAGTCCCGAGCCCCTAGAGTTCTCTCCGGTTCATGCTCTCTACAGCGTACGCGGCCGCGCGAGCGGTGAGCGCCATGTAGGTAATGGAAGGGTTCTGACAGGCCGATGACGCCATGCACGCGCCGTCGGTGACGAACAGGTTCTTCACGTCGTGGCACTGGTTGTCGTCCACGAACGGCGTGACGTCTTTGGCCCCCGCCGCCTCGAGCATCTCCGCCCCGCTGACCGACATGTCGTGGAGCAGCTTGCGTTCGTTGTCGCTCCACTCGCAGTGGATCCGCAGGGCGGGCACTCCCCAGGCGTCGACCTTGTCGGGATCGATCTCCACGGAGTTGGTCGGCCGGGGGAGGCACTCGCCGAAGCCGTACAACGAAAAGCCCCACGGTCCCTGGGTGCGCAGGGCGCGCTTCAGCTCCACGCCGAAGCCAGGCTGCGACGCCGCCCGACCCCAGCCTCCGCGCCCCCCGCCCCCCTGGAACCCGTAGCCCCGCAGGAAGTCGGGATGCGGCGTCTTCACGTTGCGGAACCGGGGGACGTAGATCCCATTGGGACGGTTCCCGTGCACCGAGCGGTCTTCCATGCCCGGGATCGTGCCGTTGGCCCCGCCGCCCATCGCGTGGTCCATCAGGTTGTGGCCCAGCACGCCACTCGAGTTGGCGAGCCCGGTGGGGAAGCGCCGCGTTTTCGAATTGAGCAGGATGCGCGTCGACTCGAGCGTCGACGCGCACAGGAACACGATCCGCGCACGGAACTCGAGCGCCTCGCGGGTCTGCCCGTCGATGACGCGGACCCCCGCGGCGCGGTCGCGCTGCTCGTCGTAGATCACACTGTGAACGACGCTATAGGGCCGTAGTGTGAGGCGTCCCGTGGCGCGGGCCGCCGGCAGCGTCACCCCGATGCTGTTGAAGTAGGAATGCGTGATGCAGCCCCGCTCGCACGGGCCGCAGTAATGGCATGCGGCGCGCCCCCCGTGCGCCTGCGTGAGGATGGCGGCGCGCCCGATCGTCAGCACCCGCTCCCCGGCGAAGTGCTTCGCGATGCCGTCCTTCACGACCTGCTCCGCGCAGTTCAGCGCCATCGGCGGTAGGAATTTGCCGTCCGGCAGCTGCGGCAGGCCGAGCGCCTCGCCCGAGATCCCGATGAACTCCTCCACGTGGTCGTACCACGGCGCGATGTCGGCATAGCGGATCGGCCAGTCGACGCCGAACCCGTCGCGCGCGTTCGCGTCGAAGTCGAGGTCGCTCCAGCGGTACACCTGGCGGCCCCACATGATGGACTTGCCGCCCACCTGGCGGCCGCGGATCCAGTGGAACGGCTTGGCGGGATCGAACGTGTAGGGGTTGTCGCGGTCGTTCACGAAGAACTTGCCGCTGTACTCGTTGCAGGCATAACAATGGCGCTGGATGAACTGATCGCGCTCGAGCGCCTTGCGGTCGCCGAAGCCGCGGAACTTCATCTCCCAGGGCGGCACGTGCTCGACGTAATCCCGGGCTGGGTCGATCGGCCGGCCAGCCTCGAGCACCAGGGTCTTGAGTCCGCGCTCGCACAGCTCCTTGGCCGCCCACCCGCCGGTGATCCCGGAGCCGACGACGATGGCGTCGAAGCTGGGGGCGGCCATCAGAAGTCCCCCGGCGCCGCGCGCCAGCGGTCCATCGGTGCGCACGGCTCGAACGCGCCCGGGATCGCCTCGTAGTGCAGCTCGGCCGTGGCCCCCGCTTCAGACGTACAGTAGCCGTACACCGTGACGAATTTCATATGGTCGAAGAAGTGCGGCTTGCCGTCGGCCTTCGCCTTGCGAGCCTCCTGTGCCTCGGCGTCGAGCGCGGTAAGGATCGCTACGCGCTGTGCCTCGGAGGCGCTCCGGAAGTCCGCGGCGGATGCGGCTCGGGCCCGCGCGTCGACGTCGGCCAAGCCGTCGAGGAACTGCTTGCGGTCGTCGTCCGGCGCCCACTCCGCGAGCAGCAGGTCGATGAACTCTGGCAGCCGCGCCGCCCGTGCGCCGGGCGTGTCCGTTTCGGGGATGATCAGCTCGGCGATCATCTCGACCGTCTCGGCCTGATGCGGGTCGAGCACCCGAAAGCCGAGGCCGGGGCCTCGGGCGTGCGCTCGCCGGCCCACCGCCCACAGCTCGTTCGCGGACAGCCGCGACAAGGCTGGACTCGCGACGGCGGCACCGAGGACACGGCACAGCTCACGGCGGTTCATGGGCTCCTCGGGGCGGGGGAAGGCACAAGATCCACCCGAGTCGGGACGGCCGCCAGGGCGCCTCAGGCGTTGACAGGCGCGCCCGCTCGTGTATGTTTATGCATCTTCCTGCATAAACAGTGAGGCGTGAACCCATGGGGCCGTTGGTCGTCCTCGCATATTCGGGCGGACTCGACACCTCGGCGATCGTTCCCTGGCTGCGCGAGACATACGGCGCGCGGGTGCTGTGTTTCGCGGCGGACGTGGGGCAGGGCGCGGGAGAGCTCGGTGGCCTGGTGGACAAGGCCAAGCGCTCCGGCGCCATCGATTGCGTGGTCGAAGACCTGCGCGAAGAATTCGTGCGCGATTTCGTGTTCCCCACGCTCCGCGCCGGCGCCGTCTACGCCCGCACCTACCTGCTCGGCACGGGCATGGCCCGCCCCGTGATGGCGGCGCATCAGGTGGCGCTCGCCCAGCGCGCCGCTGCCCAGGCGGTGGCGCACGGCTGCACGGGCAAGGGCAACGATCAGGTGCGCTTCGAGCTCAGCTACGCGGCGCTCGCGCCGGAGCTGCGGGTGATCGCGCCGTGGCGTGAATGGGAGTTCCAGGGCCGGGAAGACTTGATCGCATACGTGAAGGCGAAAGGGATCCCGGTGCAGGCCACGCTCGAGAAGCCGTACTCCACCGACCGTAATTTGTGGCACTGCTCTCATGAGGGCGGCATCCTGGAAGACCCCTCCAAACAACCCCCAGAGCACATCTTCGTCATGACCCGCGACCCGCTCGAGGCGCCGGAGCTGCCCGCCGTCGTCGAGATCGGGTTCGAAGAAGGAACGCCGGTCGCCGTGGATCACGTGCCGCTCGGTCCCGTCGAGCTGCTCGAGATGCTCAACGCCGTCGCGGGCGAGCACGGCGTCGGCCGCGCCGACGTCGTCGAAGATCGCCTGGTCGGCATGAAGTCCCGTGGCGTGTACGAGACACCGGGCGGGACGCTGCTGCACGCCGCGCACCGCGAGCTCGAGCAGCTGGTGCTCGATCGTCGGACCCTGCGCCTCAAGGACGAGATGGCGCTACGCTACGCCGACCTGGTGTACGACGGGCGCTGGTGGACCCCCGAGCGGGAGGCGCTCGACGCCGCCGTCGCCAGCACCCAAAAACGCGTCACCGGCACGGTGCGGCTCAAGCTCTACAAGGGCGGCCTCGCGGTCGCCGGACGCGAGAGTCCGTACGCGCTCTATCAGCCGTCGTACGCCACGTTCGGGAAGGACAACGTGTACGACCAGCACGACGCCGAAGGATTCATCCACCTCTACGGCCTCTCGGTGCGGATCGGCGCCGGCCTCGAGGCGGCACGCCAGCAGCGCGAAGTCGGCGCGGCGGCGGACTGATGGCCGCCCGGCCGACGGAGCCTGCGCCGCCTCCCCCGCCTCCCGCCGCCCCGCATCAGATGTGGGGCAGTCGGTTCAGCGCCGGTCCCAGTGAGGCGCTCGACGCGCTCAACCGCAGCCTCCCCGTCGATCACCGCCTGTGGCCCCAGGACGTCGCGGCGAGCAAGGCCTGGGTGCATGCGCTGGGCCGGGTCGGCGTCGTGACCCCCACCGAGGAAACGCAGCTGCTCGAGGGTCTGGACCGCGTCGCCGAGCGGCTCGCCGATGGCGCGGCCGTCGGCGCGCCCGACGAGGACGTCCACACGCTCGTCGAGCGGCTGCTGTACGTCGAAGTCGGCGCGGTCGCGGGCAAGCTCCACACGGGCCGCTCGCGCAACGACCAGGTGGCGACCGACCTGCGGCTCTGGACCCTCGAGGCGATCGACCAGGTCGACGGCGACATCGCCGCGCTCGGGCGCACGCTCGTGGCGCGGGCGCAAGACGGCGTCGACGCGCTCCTCCCCGGCTACACGCACGGCCAGCGGGCGCAGCCGGTGCGCTGGGCGTACGTGCTGCTGGCCCACGCTTGGCCGCTGGTGCGAGACCGACAGCGTCTCGCGGACGCGCGCCGCCGCGTGGCCGAGCTGCCCCTCGGGTCGGGGGCGCTCGCCGGCTCGGGATTTCCCGTGGACCGGGTCCTCCTGAAAGAAGCGCTCGGGTTCCGCGCCGTCTGCGCCAACGCGCTCGACGCCACCGGGGACCGCGACTTCGTGGCGGAAGTGCTGTTCGCGTTGTCGCTCGTGGGCACGCACCTGTCGCGCCTCGCCGCCGAGCTGCTGCTGTATTCGACCGCCGAGTTCGGTTTCGTCCGGCTGTCGGACGACTTCAGCACCGGCTCGAGCCTGCTGCCGCAAAAACGCAACCCGGATGTGCTCGAGCTGGCCCGGGCGAAGTCGGGGCGCCTGCTGGGCGATCTGGTTGCGCTGCTCACGACGCTCAAGGGCCTCCCCGCCGGCTACAGCAAGGATTTGCAGGAGGACAAAGCCCTGCTGTTCGACGCGTTCGACACGCTGGGTCTGGTCCTGCCCGCCGTGACCGGGGCGCTCGCGGCGCTCACGGTGGACCCTGATCGCATGCGCGGCGCGCTCGACGCCTCGCTGCGCGCCACCGATCTGGCCGACCTGCTCGTCGAGTCGGGTGTTCCGTTTCGGGAGAGCCACGGCCTGGTGGGCCGGCTGGTCCGCGAGGCGGAGCGCTCCGGCGTGCCACTCGACCAGGTGCCGATCCCCGCAGCGGCGGCGCTTCACCCAGCGCTGGGCGCGGCGCTGGCCCAGCTGGGCACATGGGAAGATTCGATCGAAGGGCGGGGGACTCCCGGAGGCGCATCCCGGGCATCGGTGGACGAGCAGCTTGCGGCGCTGCAACTTGCATTCGCCGCGTCCGGAGGTACTTAACCCAAGGTCTTGCCGCGCGTTAGCCGGTTGTGTAGCATACGTGGCCGTCTCGCTCGCTTCGGGCGGATGGCCACTTTTTTCCCCCGGGGAGGTCTGTGCGCTGCCTGGCGCTCAACGCGTCTTTCGAGCCGCTCACCATGGTGCCCGTGCGGCGGGCGTTGCGGCTCGTGATCGACCGCAAGGCGGAAATCGTCGAAGCGGACGGTCCCGTCATGCGGAGCGAGCGTCTCGCCATTCCGCGGCCCGCCGTGATTCGCCTCGTCAAGTTCGTGCACGTGCCGCGCCGGTTCCGCCGCCAGGTCACCAACACGTTCCTCTTCGCCCGCGACAACTACCGCTGCCAGTTCTGCGGGCGGAGCCAGCACGAGCTGCGCCACCGGGAGTGCCTGACGCGGGATCACCTGGTACCGTTGTCGCGCGGGGGCACGAACGCGTGGACCAACGTGTTGACGGCGTGCAGCTCGTGCAACACGCGCAAGGGCAACCTCTTGCCGGAAGAGGCCGGGATGCATCCGCTGCGGCCGCCGGTGGAGCCGCATTTCGTGCACCTCGCCTGGGCGGTCCGCCGCCTCACGTCGATCCAGTCCAAGTACATCCGGCTGTTCTACGGGGGCGAGGTCCTCGCGGCGCTCGAAGCGCTGTAGCTCGCCCCTAGTTTCCTTCCGCGCGGGCCACGGTCTCCGACCGCGCCTCCAGCGTGAGGCGGGGCAGGCCCGCGATCCGGACCAGCAGCCGTTGCGCGCCGCGCGCCAGCGCGCCGCCGACGTTGCCGCCGCCCGATACCGCTGGACTCACGTCGCCTTTGAGCCAGCGCGTCAACTCTTCCAAGTCGGTGTCGTTCAGCGTGGTCACCTCGAGGTGGCACACGAAGTAGAAATTCCCCGTGCCTTTGGGCTTCAAGTTCACGCGGTAGGGGATTTCCAGCGCCCGTTCCAGGTCGTCCGGGGTGCCGTAGCGCGTGACGGTCCCGCTGCTGCGCAGGAGCACGAAGTCGTCGGCGAGCGGGTCGTGGCGCGCCACGGCGTCCCACGACCAGTCGCTCACGAACTGATCGAACCATCCCGAGCGCGACCGCCACAGCTCCAGCCGATAGTGCAGGCGCAGCGGGAAACCGGAGCGCATCAGGCCGACGAACCTGCCGTCGGCGAGCAGGCCGGTGGCCTGAATACGGGGGACGCCGCTCTGGATGATGACCGTCAACGCGGGCGACTGCGCGCCAGCCGGGGCGACGGCCGCGGCGCCGAGCAGGGCGAGGACCGCCAGGCCCGACCTCAGAAGCGGTGATCGAGTCGCAGGGTAAATCGCAGAGGCTCTCCGGCGGTCACCGCCTTGGCCACGTACACGCCGAATCCCCCCCAATCGACCCCCAGGCCCAGATCGGCCAGCCAGCTGCCGAGCGTCGGCAGCCGGTTGGCGGGCAGCCGGCCCGGTCCGGCGCCGACGAGCCAAGCCTGCCCGGCGTCTCCCAGCACCACGAGATCGGGTCCCTGCAGCGTGAACAGCGACTTGACCGCTTCGTCCTCGGGTGCCGACGCGCCGTACGACCAGTGCAGGGAGAGGTGACCGCGGTATTCGGCCTGCGCCAGGATCACCCGGTCACACACCGCCACCAGGGTCCCCGCGAACGCCGGGTCGACGATGTCGCGGTTGCACGCGCTGTGGTGGAAGCCGTAGCCCGCCAGCGGGTCGGGCCCGCCGATGGAGAGGCGCTCTTGCAGGGGGAGCGCATCCCCTCCGGTCCATCCGCCCGCGAGGAGCCGAAGGTTGAGGCGCCCCGCCGGGCTCACGCGCACGTAGCGACGGAAGTCGAGGAACAGGCGGCTGAACGCATAGGAGCCGTCCGTCGCGATCGCGGGGCGCACGCTGCTGGGGACGCCCGATTGCGGCGTCACGTCCTTCGAGTGAGCATGCTCGACCCGGACACGCAGCCACCACCCGGCCGTGGGGTCGGCGCGGTCGTTGCGGGTATCGAAGCTGAGGCTGCCGCTGAGCGCCGTGTAGTGCCCATCGTCGATCGGTGGGTTGGGACGCCACGGCTGGCCGT
This sequence comes from Gemmatimonadota bacterium, assembly GCA_003220855.1. Lineage (GTDB taxonomy): Bacteria > Gemmatimonadota > Gemmatimonadetes > Gemmatimonadales > GWC2-71-9 > AG41. The sequence goes on along the minus strand of QHTP01000069.1, from coordinate 3,318 downwards.
GGCGGAACACGGTCCACGGGTCGCGCGCGGCGACGCTCTTTTGCCAGTCGTGCCGCAGCTCGAGGTCGAGCTGCAGCGCCCGCTCGGGCTGCACGAACACGCGCCCGGCCACGCCCTTGCTGAGGTAGTAATCGCGATAATCGCGCTGGAACAGGAACGCCGACCACCCTACCTCGCCGTTGCGCAGCTCCCAATCTTCGACCGGGGCCACGACGTCGAACGCGCGAAACTGCACACCGTACGCCGGCACCTCGCCGGAGCGCAGCTCCGCGCGGAAGATGTAGCCCAGATCGTTGCGCTTGTCGGTGAACTCCCCTGCGGTCCGGAACACGCCCAGCGCATCCACGCGCAACCGCTCGTTGCGGTGCAGCTTCCAGTCGAACAGCGGCCCGAACACCACGGGCAGTCCTTCGACCCTGTTGAACGTGCCCCCGGTGGCGAGCGTCAGCGACGACCGCGAATCGGCGGTGCCCCACGATTTCTCGACGCCGAGGTTGCGAAACCAGCGCCGCAGGTCCGGGGGGACGAGGGCGATCTCGTCGCCCTTGGCGCGGAAAGCGAGGGGCTCCTGGTAGACGCGCACCTCGCCCGATACCGCGGCTCCCCGGGCGCGCGCGACGGTGCCGCCGACCACGATGAGGTCGCCCGTGATGACCGCCGCCGTGTCGAGCACGGCGTCGCCATTGATCACGAGCAGCGTGCCTTCGACCCGGCCGCCCACTGTCACGGGCCCGCTCCGCACGGCGACGTCGCCGCGCCAGGCGTTCCCGGCCGGGAGCCGCGAGCGCCCCACGAGCCGCGTGGTCGTCGCGGCGTTGTAGCGGCGGACCACTTCCTCGGCGACCGGGCGAGGCAGCTCCGGCGGCTGCACCATCGCGCCGGCGCTCTCCGGTTGGATCACGATCGCCGTGTCCTGCGCCGCGGCGGCCGCGGCGCCGAGCAGGCAGAGGGCGGCGAGCGCGACGCTACGCATGGTCAGCCTGCCACCGTGCGCGGCGGCTCGAGCCCGAGCCGGCGCATGCGGCGATACAGGTTGGCGCGGTCCGTGGCGAGGCGGCGCGCCGCCTCCGCCACGTTGCCCCGGGCGGCCGACAGCGCCCGCGCGATGAGTGTGCGCTCGAAGCCGTCGAGCGCTTCCGACAGCGCCACATCGCTCCACGCCTCGGAGGCCGCGGCGGGCGTGCCGTCTTGGGGCACCACCCGCGCCACGTCGTCGGCGGTCACCGTGTCGCCGGTCGCGAGGATCGCGAGCCGCTCCACGATGTTGGCCAGCTCGCGCACGTTCCCGGGCCAGCCGTAGCCGCCCAGCAGCTGGACGGCGCCGGCGTCGAAGGCCACCGGGCGGCCCAACCGCGTCACCTGGCGCGTCGCGAAATGCTGCACCAGCGGCGCGACGTCGTCCCCCCGCTCGCGCAAGGGCGGGATGTGGATCGGGAGCACGTTGAGGCGGAACAGCAGGTCCTCGCGAAACTGCCCTTGCCGCGACGCCTTCCCGAGGTCCTTGTTGGTCGCGGCGATCACGCGCACGTCCACGCTGATCGGCTTCTCGCCGCCCAGCCGTTCGATCACGCCGCTCTCGAGCACGCGCAGCAGCTTCGCCTGCGCCTCGAGTCCCAGATCGCCTACTTCGTCGAGGAACAGCGTCCCCCCGTCCGCGAGCTCGAAGCGTCCGACCCGCCGCTCCGTGGCGCCCGTGAAGGCGCCGCGCTCGTGGCCGAACATCTCCGACTCGACGAGGTCCCTCGGGATCGCGGCGCTGTTGACGCACACGAACGGCCTGCCCGCCCGCGCGCTCTGGCGGTGGATCGCCGAGGCCACGAGCTCCTTGCCCGTGCCCGACTCGCCGGTGATCAGCACGCGCACCTCGGTAGGAGCGACCCGTGCGATCAGGTCACGCAGCTCCTGCATCGCGGCGCTCACGCCCACCAGGGGATCCGCGTGCCCCAGCGCTTCGTGCAGCCGGCGGTTCTCGGCCAGGGTGCGCGACAGCTCGAGGGCGGCGCGCAACGTGGTGACCACCCCCTCGGGCGTGAGCGGCTTCTCCAGGAACTGAAATGCGCCCAGCTTGGTCGCCCGCACCGCGTCGGTGAGGCTCGCCTTCCCGCTCATCATCACGACCGGCACGTCGGGCGCGAGGCGCTTCAGCTGCTCCAGCGTGGCGAGGCCGTCCGGCCCGCCGGGCATCATGAGGTCCAGCAGGACGGCGTCCGGCGCGGCGCGCTCGACCGCGGCGAGCGCGGCGCTGCCGCTCGCGGCCTCCGCCGTCTCGAATCCCTCGGACTCGAGCAGCGCCCCGACCATCTTGCGGATGTTGGTCTCGTCGTCGACCAGCAGGATACGCGGGTTCATGTGGCCGAGAGCACGATGGAAAAGGTGGCGCCGCCGCCCGGCGTGTCCGCGACGCCGATGGTCCCACTGTGCGCCTCGATCGTCTGCCGCACCAGCGCGAGCCCCAGCCCCGTCCCCTCCTGCTTGGTCGTGAAGTAGGGCTCGAACACTCGCTGGCGCAGCTCGTCCGGAACCCCGGGGCCGTGATCGGCGATCGTCACGACCAAACCGCCCCCGTCACGCGTGATCGCGACCTCGATCGCGCCGTGGCCCTGCATCGCTTCCGCGGCGTTGCGCAGCAGGTTCGCGAAGGCGCGCCGCAACGGGTCGTAGTGCCCCAGCACCTTGCAGGGCTCGCCGTTGGCCCGTACGCGAACGGCGACCTCGGGCGGGACCGCGCTCTTGCCCAGATCCACCAGCAGGTCCACCAGGTCGACCTCGCTCTTCGGGCCCTCGGGCAGGCGGCCGAAATCGGAGAACTCCCGGGCGAGCCGCTCCAGGCGCTCGGTCTCGGATTGCATCACGTCCACGGCCACGCCCATCCGCCCGTCAGCCTGTCCGCCCGACCGCCGCAGCTGGTCTACCGCGATCCGCATCGACGTGAGCGGGTTCTTGATCTCGTGGGCGACGCGGCGGGCCACCTCTCGGAACGCCCGCAACCGCTCGGCCTCGAGCTCGCGCTCGCGGGCGGCGTCGAGCGCCGTCGCGAGCTCGCGCAGCGCCTGGCGCAGCGCCTCGAACTCGGGCGCTCCGCGACTCGCCGGACCCGCGGGCAGGGGCACCCGCCGCCGGATCAGACGGGTCCACCCCACCAGCTCGTCGATCGGTCGCGACAACTGGCGGGACAGGTGCCCCGCCAGCCGCACCGCCGCGGTCAGGGCCAGGCCGCCGAACACGATCACGACGAGCGCGAACCCACCAGCGTAATAGCGCAGATACGTCTCCGCACGCCGCGCCAGCGTGACCGAGCCGGACAGTCGCTCCAGGTGC
>QHTP01000068.1 GCA_003220855.1 Gemmatimonadota bacterium | reverse complement strand
GCGGCGTCGCGCTCGCTGGCCACCAGCGGAGCGCCGGTGGACCTGTGACCGCCACGGCATCTTCCGCCGCCGACCTGCTGGTTGCCAAGACGCAGGACCGCTCGGCGCTGATCGGCATCGTCGGGCTGGGGTACGTCGGGCTGCCGCTCGCCATGGAGTTCGCGCGGGCCGGGTTCCGGGTCCTCGGTTTCGACGTGAGCCGGGGGGTGGTCGAGGGCTTGAACCAGGGGCGGTCGCACGTGCAGGACGTGGCGAGCGCCGACGTGGCCCGCTTCGCCCAGGTGGGGAAGTTTGCCGCGACGGCGGACCTGGCGCGGCTGGGTGAGCCCGACGTCGTGTCCGTCTGTGTGCCGACGCCGTTGTCCAAGACGAAGGACCCCGACGTGAGCTACGTGCTCGCGGCGACCAACTCCATCAAGCAAGCCCTGCGGCGCGGTCAGCTCATCGTGCTCGAATCGACGACGTACCCCGGAACCACGCGCGAGCTCATGCTCCCGGCGCTTGAGCAGACGGGTCTCAAGGTCGGGGAGGATTTCTTCCTGGCGTTTTCGCCGGAGCGGGTGGACCCGGGCAACGGCAAGTGGAACACGCACAACACGCCGAAAGTGGTGGGCGGGATCACCGAGACCTGCCGGCGCGTGGCGATGGCCGTGTACGAGCCGGCCATCGAGACGCTCATCGCGGTTTCGTCGACGGAGGCGGCCGAGCTGGTGAAGATCCTCGAGAACACGTTCCGCAGCGTGAACATCGGGCTCGTCAACGAGATGGCGATCGTGTGCGAGAAGCTCGGAGTGGACGTGTGGGAGGTGATCGAAGCGGCGGCGACGAAGCCCTTCGGGTTCATGAAATTCACGCCCGGGCCCGGCGTCGGCGGGCACTGCATCCCGCTCGATCCCCACTACCTCGCCTGGAAGATGCGCACCCTGAACTACCGCACCCGCTTCATCGAGCTGGCGGGGGAGATCAACGCGGCCATGCCGGAGCACTGGGTGGGGCGGATCGTGGATCGCCTCAACGAGCAAGGCCGCGCGGCGCGGGGCAGCACGGTGCTGGTGCTCGGCGTCGCGTACAAGAAGGACATCGACGACGTCCGTGAGAGCCCGGCGCTCGACGTGATCCGCTTGTTGCAGCAGCGCGGTGCAGTGGTCCGGTATCACGATCCGCACGTGCGCAAGCTCAGGGACGAGGCCATCGACCTGACATCGACGCCGCTCACGGCGGAGACGCTCGCCGCCGCGGACTGCGTGGTGATCGTCACGGACCACTCGGACGTCGATTACGCCCTGGTGGCGCGCAGCGCGCGCCTCGTCGTGGACACGCGCAACGCGCTGGCGCGGCAGCGGCGGCGGGGGCAGGAGCGGTGAAAGTCACCGTCGTTGGCACGGGGTACGTGGGCCTGGTGGCCGGGGCCTGCCTGGCCGAGACGGGGAACGACGTGGTGGGCGCGGACCGGGACGCCGCGAAAATCGAGGCGCTCCGCCAGAATCGTCTGCCGATCTACGAGCCGGGACTCGAGCCGCTGGTGACGCGCAACCAGCGCGACGGGCGTCTCCAGTTCACGACCGACGTCGGGGGCGCCATCGAGAGCTCCGACGTGATCCTCATCGCCGTCGGGACGCCGCCCGACGAGGACGGCTCCGCCGACCTGACGCACGTGCTCGACGTCGCCGCCACCATCGGGCGCCACATGAACCGGCCCAAGCTGGTGGTCACCAAGAGCACGGTGCCCGTCGGCACGGCCCAAAAGGTCCGCGCGGCGATCGCTGCGCAGACGACCACGTCGTTTCAGGTGTGCTCCAACCCCGAGTTCCTGAAGGAAGGCGCGGCGGTCGAGGATTTCATGAAACCGGACCGCGTCATCGTCGGCGTGGATTCGCCCGAGGCCGCCCAGGTGATCGGGGAGCTGTACGCGCCCTTCGTGCGCACCGGCAACCCCATCATCTTCATGGACCTCGCCTCGGCCGAGATGACGAAGTACGCGGCCAACGCCATGCTCGCCACGCGGATCTCGTTCATGAACCAGGTCGCACGCCTGTGCGACGCGGTCGGGGCCGACGTCACGCTGGTCCGGAAGGGCATCGGGTCCGACCGGCGCATCGGGCCGGCGTTCTTATTCCCGGGTCCCGGGTACGGTGGATCGTGCTTTCCCAAGGACGTGAAGGCGCTGATCCGCACCGGCCACGACTGCGGCGTGCCGCTCGACGTGCTCGAGTCGGTGGAGGCGGCCAACGAGCGCCAAAAACGGGTCCTGTACGAGAAGCTGGCTCGCCACTTCGGCGGCAAGCTGCGCAACGTCACCGTGGCGGTGTGGGGGCTCGCCTTCAAGGCCGAGACCGACGACGTCCGCGAGAGCCCGGCGCTGGTGCTGGCCGAGCAGCTGCTCGAGGCGGGCGCGCAGGTGCGGGCGCACGATCCGGCCGCGATGCACAGCGCGCGCCGCCAGCTGGGCGACCGGGTCACGTATGCGGGCACCGCGTATGAGGCGCTCGCGGGCGCGGCCGCGCTCGTCATCGCGACCGAGTGGCTCGAGTATCGCAACCCCGATTTCGGCCGGATCAAGCAGTCGTTGTCGCGGCCCTTGATCGTGGATGGACGCAACCTGTACGACCCGCAGCGTCTCGCCCGCCTCGGGTTCGTCTACGAAAGCATCGGCCGCCCGATCGCATGCGCGTCCTCGTAACCGGGGCCGCGGGGTTTCTCGGGTCGCATCTGTGTGACCGGTTGCTGGCAGAGGGTCACCGCGTCGTCGGAATGGACAATTTCCTCACCGGTAACCCCGCCAACCTCGCCCACCTCCGTAAGCATCCCAGCTTTCAGTTCGTGCTGCACGACGTCGCGAACTTTGTCGAGGTCCAAGGTCCGCTCGACGGCGTGCTCCACTTTGCGAGTCCGGCGAGCCCGGTGGACTACCTCGACTACCCCATTCAGACGCTCAAAGTCGGCTCGCTCGGGACCCACAAGGCGCTCGGCCTGTCGCGCGCCAAGGGCGCCCGCTTCCTGCTCGCGTCCACCTCCGAGGTGTATGGCGATCCGCTGGTGCACCCCCAACCGGAGAGCTACTGGGGCAATGTGAACCCGGTCGGCCCGCGCGGCGTGTACGACGAGGCCAAGCGCTTTGCCGAGGCGATGACCATGGCCTATCATCGTTACCACAAGCTCGACACGCGCATCGTCCGCATCTTCAACACGTACGGGCCACGCATGCGCCCCAAGGACGGTCGGGTGGTGTCGAACTTCATCGTGCAGGCGCTCCAGGGCGACCCGCTCACAGTCTACGGCGACGGGTCGCAGACCCGCTCCTTCTGCTTCGTGGACGATCTGATCGATGGGATCGTCCGGTTGTTCGAGCGCGGCGGGTCGGATCCGACCAACATCGGGAACCCGCACGAGTTCACCGTGCGCCAGCTCGCGGAGCAGGTGCTGCGGCTGACGGGCAGCCGGAGCAGCATCATCGAGCAGCCGCTTCCCACCGACGACCCCAAGGTGCGCCAGCCGGACATCCGCCACGCCCGCGAGACGCTGGAGTGGGAGCCGCGCGTGTCGCTCGAAGAGGGACTGCGGCGCACGATCGAGTACTTCCGCGGAATCGTGGGATGAGCCCGCGCGTGCTCCTCACGGGGGCGGCGGGGTTCATCGGGTCACACGTGGCCGAAGCCCTGGTGGCGCGGGGCGACGAGGTGGTGGCCCTCGACAACTTCGACCCCTTCTACGCCCGCGCGGTGAAGGAGCGGAACCTCGAGACGCTGCGGCGCGGCCCAGGATTCCGCTTCGTCGAGGCCGACATCGCGCGCGACCCGCTCCCGCTCGACGGCGTGTCGGTGGTGGTACACCTTGCGGCCCGCCCGGGCGTGCGCCCCTCGCTCGAAGACCCGGCGTCGTACAGCGAGACGAACGTGACCGGGACGGTACGCGTGCTCGAGGCCGCCCGGCGCGCCGGCATCCGGCGAGTGGTGTTCGGCTCGTCGTCGTCCGTCTACGGCGACTCGACGCCCGCCCCGTTCAGCGAGGAGGCCCCCGCCGCCGCGCCGATCTCCCCGTACGCCGCGAGCAAGCGCGCCGGCGAGCTGATGGCGCAGGCGTTCGCGCACCTGTACGGGTTGCAGATCGCCTGCCTGCGCTTCTTCACCGTATACGGCCCCCGCCAGCGGCCCGACCTGGCCATCCACCGGTTCACGGACTTGATCGCCCGCGGACAGCCGGTGCGCATGCACGGCGACGGGTCGAGCGAGCGGGACTATACCTATATTACGGATTGCGTCGACGGGGTCCTGGCCGCCGTGGCCTGGACCGAGCGTGCCCGCTCCGGCGGGATCGCCGAGCCGATCAACATCGGCGGGGGCGCGCGGGTGCGGCTCGATCGGCTGATCGAGCTGATCGCGCGCACGCTCGGCCGCGAGGTGCGGATCGAGCGCCACGGCGACCAGCCGGGGGACGTGCGGCTCACGGATGCCGACCTGCGGCGCGCCGGCCGGGAGCTCGGCTTCCGGCCCAAAGTCGGCATCGAGGAAGGGATCCGGCTCTTCGTCCGCTGGTACGAGGCGACCCATGGACGTCAGTCCTGAACATCTGGTGGCGCAGGCCCGGGAGCGATTTCAGCTCCAGGACTACTACGGCGCGATTCACCTCCTGGAAGAGGTGATCGCCACGGGCCGGGCGTTCGCCGACGCGCACCACCTGCTCGGGCTGTCGTACTCGCTGGTGGGCCAGCAGGACTCCGCCCTGGCGCAGTTGGACCGCGCGCTCGCGTTGAACCCGTACTACGTCGAGGCGCTGGTGCACCGGGCGCTCGTCTTGAACGAGCTGGGTCGCGAAGCGGAGGCCGATGCGGCGTTCCGGCGCGCGGCGCAGATCGGCGGAGTGCCGCGGCGGGGGTTCCCGGCCCACGTCGCCGCCAAGCTCGCGAACCACCACGCGCGCCTGGGGGACGCGTACCTCGAGTCGGGCGGTCTGGCGACTGCGATCGATCAGTACCAAGCGGCGCTCGCCCTGGGACCTGCGTTCCACGACCTGCGGTATAAGCTGGGACGTATGCTGCTCGAAGCGGGGCGCGCGTTGGACGCGCGGGAGCAGTTCGAGATCATCGTACGGGCGCGTCCCAACTACCTGGACGCCGCCGCGATGCTGGGGCTCGCGTGTTATCTCGCGGGCGACGGCCTCGCGGCCAAAGCCGTGTGGGAAGACTGCCGTGAGCGCCGGCCTGAAGATCCCCGCGTGGAAGCCTACCTCGCCATGTTGGCCCGCAACGACAGCGCCACCCAGGTGCCCGCGGGCGCGGCGGCGTCCCCGGACGGCGAGCCACCGCCCGCGCGATCCGAAGACGGCGGACGGAAGACGTCACGGTGAGCCGCGGGGCGATTGTCGTCGTCGCGCTGGCGCTGGCGTGTCAGCCCAGCGCCGCCGACCACGAGGAGCTCGGCGACCGCTGGTATGGGGGCGGTGCCTACCGGGACGCGCTGGCCGAATACCAGCTCGGCCTGAAGGCGCGCCCCGGGGACGCGGACCTCGAGGCGAAGCTGGGGGCGGCTGCGCTGCATGTGGGCGACTACGCGACGGCGGTGAACGCCTACATCGCCTTGGGTGAAGCAGACCGCTCGCGCGCCGGCGAGGCCGCGGACGGGCTCGAGCGCAGCGCCCGGGCCGCGCTCGGGGCGAACGACCGGAGCGACGCCGCCCGAGGGCTCGCGGGCCTGCACGCGGTGGCACCGACCCGGCCGCTGGGCCGCTACGCCCGCCTCGCGGCGCTGGACGCCGCCGACCGCGGCGACACCGCCGGTGCCATGGCGCTCCTGCCGGGCGCCGCCGCCGCCGCGGGCGATCCGCGCTTGACCGACTCTCTGCTGTTCGTGTACGGCATGGCGGCGGTGCGCGCGCGCGCCTGCAGCACGGCGGTGCCGGTGTTCGAGGGCGTCATCCGGCGCCAGCGCGAGCCGGCCGTCGCCGATGGCGCGCGCGAGGGGCTGGGCTTGTGCGCGCTGGTCGAGGGGCAACGGCTGGTCGCTGCCGGCAAACCGGCCGACGCAGAGGACTGGTTCCGCCGGGCCACGGCCCCGGGAGCGCCGTCCGACGTAGTGCGGGGGGCGTTTCTCGGACTCGGGGACGTGAAGCTCGCGCAGGGCGACATCGCGGGCGCGCTCGAGAGCTATCAGCAGGCGCTCTCGGGCGGCACGCCGGGGGATACGCTCACGCAGCGCGCGCAGGACAAGATCAATGCGCTGGGGAAGGCGGACGCGCCGTCGCCGGCGCCGCCCAAACAACCATGAGGATCATGCGTTACGTCCTGCTGATCGGCTGGGCCGCCGTCGCAGCCTGCCACCATGGATCGCGGATACAGCCGGCCCCGGATCCGGTCGCCGAGCTGGCCCGCGTGCGGGTGCAGCTTCGGCGCGGCGACTTCGGCAAGGCCCTGGTCTCCCTCCGGCGTTTGAGCTACGAGCTCAGCCCCACCGAGCCCGAGCTGGCCGAGGTGAAGTACAGCCTGGCGGAGTGCGCGTTCCAGACGGGCGACCGGGTGCAGGCGGCGCACGACTTCCGACAGGTCGCCGATCAGTTTCCCGCGAGCCCGTACGCACCCCTGGCGTTGCTGCGCGCCGGCGACGCGAACCTGCGGCTGTGGCGCAAACCCGAGCTCGACCCGTCGTACGGGGAGAGTGCGCTCGCCATCTACCAAGAGCTCGCGGGGCGCTACCCCGGCACGGACGCCGCGGCCCGGGCCCAGGCGCACGTGCAGCAGTTGCGCGAGTGGTTCGCGGAGAAGGACTACAAGAACGGCATGTTCTACTTCCGGCGACGCGCCTTCGATTCCGCCATCATCTACTTCAAGGACGTCATCGCCAACTACCAGGGGACCGCGCGCGTCCCCGACGCCCTGATGCGGCTGGTGGACTCCTACCGCGCGATCGGGTACACGGACGAGCTGAAGGAGACGTGCGGGACCTTGCGCAAGTACTACCCGCAGACCGCGGGGCTCGGCGCGTCCTGCCCGGCCGACACGACCACTGCGTCGCCCTCCTGACGTCGGTGGAGGCGCTGTTCGGCGGCTCGTTCGATCCCGTGCATGTCGGGCACCTGGTCGCGGCGGAGACGGTGGGCGAAGCGCTCGACGCCGTCATCCGGTTTCTGCCGGCGCGGGAGCAGCCGCTTAAGCGCGGGGTGCACGCCGCTCATGGGGCCAGCCCCGAGCAGCGGGTGGAGATGCTCGAGCTCGCCGTGGCCGGCAACCCGCGGCTCACCGTCGAGCGGATCGAGCTGACGCTGCCGACGCCCTCGTACACGGTCCGGACGCTTCGGGCCCTGGCCCAGCGGGAGCCGGGGAACCGTTTCACGTTACTGCTTGGGGCCGATGCGGCGGCGGATCTCGGGGCCTGGTTCGAGATCGACGCGCTGCCGCAGCTCGCGGATGTGGTGGTGTTCGCGCGCCCCGGCTCGCCGCCGCCACGACATCCCGCGATCAGCCGGACGGTCGCAGTGCCGGCGCTGGACGTCTCCGCGACGATGATCCGGGAGCGCGTGCGGCAGGCCCGGTCGATTCGCTACCTCGTGCCCGACGCCGTGCGCGACTACATCGCGGCGCGGGGGCTGTACCGGAAATAGAGGACTGATGGACAAGAGCTGGTTCACGAAGATCGTCGGCACCCGCTTCCAGCGCGAGATGAAGCGCATCCGCCCCATCGTGGACGCGATTCATCGCCACGAGGAGCACCTCAAGACGCTCTCGGACGCGGAGCTGCAGGCGCAGACCCCCAAGCTGCGCGGGCTCGTCGCGGAGCGCACGGGCGCGCTGGCGGCGGAGGTTGCGCGCCTCAAGCGCGAGAAGCACGAGTGCCCCGAGGCCGAGCAGCGGGCGGTGCTGGGCGAGCAGCTCTCCCGCGCCGAATCGGCCTACGTGAAGGAGCTGCAGGCGGTCCTCAACGATGTGCTGCCGGAGGCGTTCGCCACGGTGCGGGAGGCGTGCCGCCGCCTGGTGGGCAGCGAGGTCGTGGTCACGGGGCACGCGCTCAAGTGGGACATGGTGCCCTACGACGTGCAGCTGATCGGCGGCGTCGTCCTGCACCAGGGCAAGATCGCCGAGATGGCCACCGGCGAGGGCAAGACGCTCGTCGCCACGCTGCCGCTGTACCTGAATGCCCTGGCGGGGCGGGGGGCCCACCTCGTCACGGTCAACAACTACCTCGCGCGGCGCGATTCGCAGTGGATGGGTCACCTGTTCACCTGGCTCGGCATGACCGTGGGCTGCATCGACGACACGGAGCCGTCCACGCCGGCGCGGCGCGCCGTGTATCAGTGCGACATCACGTACGGGACGAACAACGAGTTCGGGTTCGATTACCTGCGCGACAACATGGTGTTCGCGCTCGAGCAGCGCGTCCAGCGGACCCATGCCTACGCGATCATCGACGAGGTCGACTCGATCCTCATCGACGAAGCCCGCACGCCACTGATCATCTCGGGACCGGTGGGCAGCGAGTCGGACGAAAAGTACGCGCTGTTCAACACCCAGGTGGTGCAGCTCGTCCGGAAGCAGACCGCCGTCGCGAACGACCTCATCGCCCGCGCCGAGCCCCTGGTCGGCAACGACAAGACGGCCTATGAGGGCGCGACGCTCCTGTACCAGGCGCAGCTGGGCATGCCGAAGAACAAGAAGCTGCTGAAGCTGCTGCAGGAGCCCGGGGTGAAGTCGTTGGTGCAGCGGGTGGAGCTCGACGTGCTGGCGGACCGCAAGCTGCCGGCGCGCGAGCAGAAGCTGCGGCACATCGAAGACGAGCTGTATTTCGTGCTCGACGAGCGGGGTCACTCGGTCCACCTCACCGAGAAGGGCGTCGAGACGATGTCGCCCCAGGACCCCAACCTGTTCGTCGTGCCGGACATCTCGCATGCCGTGCACGACATCGAGCACGACGAGCACCTCTCCCCCAAGGAGAAGATCGAGCGGCGCCGACAGGTGGAGGCCGAGTACGCCTTGAAGAGCGAGACGCTGCACATCATCCACAAGCTGTTGCAGGCACACGCGCTGTACGAGCGCGAGGTGGATTACGTCGTGCAGGAGGGCAAGGTCCTCATCGTCGACGAGTTCACGGGGCGGCTGATGCACGGGCGGCGCTGGTCGGAAGGACTGCACCAGGCCGTGGAGGCGAAGGAAGGCGTCGCGGTGCAGGAGGAGAGCCAGACGCTCGCGACCATCACCATCCAGAACTACTTCCGGATGTACGACAAGCTCGCCGGTATGACGGGCACGGCCGAGACCGAGGAGACCGAGTTCTTCCAGATCTACGGGCTCGAGGTGGTGGTCATCCCCACCAACCGACCCGTGCGGCGCATCGACAAGCACGACCTCATCTACAAGACGCGGCGCGAGAAGTACAACGCCATCATGGACGAAGTGGAGCGGCAGCACAAACGCGGGCTGCCGGTCCTGGTCGGGACGGTGAGCGTCGACGTCTCGGAGACGCTGTCGCGCATGCTCAAGCGGCGCGGTCTCCGCCACGAAGTGCTCAACGCCAAGTACCACGAGCGCGAGGCCGAGATCGTCGCGCAGGCGGGCCAGCCGGCGTCGATCACGATCGCCACCAACATGGCGGGCCGCGGCACCGACATCAAACTGGGACCCGGCGTCAAGAAGTGTCAGGTGTGCGGCATCACCGCGCACCAGGCGCCGTTCGGACAGCAGATCGAGAAGCCCGACCTGAGTCCCGAGGAGATCAAGCGGCTGCAATGCCAGGAGGACCCGCCGTGCGGCCTGGTGATCGTGGGCACCGAGCGGCACGAGGCGCGGCGCATCGACCGCCAGCTGCGCGGCCGCTCCGGCCGTCAGGGCGATCCCGGGCAGAGCGTGTTCTTCCTGTCGCTCGAGGACGACCTGATGCGACTGTTCGGATCGGACCGCATCGCGCGCTGGATGGACCGCACGGGGGCCGAGGAGGGCGAGGTCATCACGCACCCGTGGGTGACGAGTGCCATCGGCCAGGCCCAGAAGCGGGTCGAGCTGCAGAACTTTCAGGCCCGGAAGAAGCTGCTCGAGTACGACGACGTGATGAACCAGCAACGCGAGGTGATCTATTCCCTGCGGTTGTTCGCGCTCGAGGGGGGCGAAGAGCTGCGGGCCGAGGCGGTGCGCATGATCGAGCAGGCGGTCGAGCGCCTGGCGGACGAGCTGATCGGCGACGCCAAGGA
>QHTP01000067.1 GCA_003220855.1 Gemmatimonadota bacterium | reverse complement strand
GTTGTTCACCTCATGGGCGACCCCGGCGAGCAGCTCACCCGCGGCTGCGAACCTGCCCTGCTCTTCGGCGCGGTCCCCCAGCACCTGGGTCATGGCGTTGAAATGCAGTGCGACCCGCCCGAGTTCGTCCGTGGCGTGGACCGGCACGCGGATGGTGAGGTCGCCGTCGGCCACCCGCGCCAGCCCGGCGTCGAGCTCGCGCAGGGGGCGCCAGACACGACGCCGTACCACCCAGACCAGGGCGGGCACGAGCAGGATGCCGATCACCACCCACACGATCGTGTCGCGGCGGACTTCGCCCGCCGCCAACCGCAGGGCGTGCTGCCGCGCGAGCAGGTCGTCTCGGGCGACCACGGCCGCCCCGACCCGCTCGGCGTCGGCGATCCTGTCGAGCGCCTCGATCTCCGCTACCTGCCCCGGCGGCGGCCGCCGTCCCCCGACGAGCCGGGCGACCACGCCCGCGAGGGCGTCCGCCACGCGGGACATCGCGGCGTCGGTGCGCTCGAGGGCGCGGCGCAGCGCGGGTGCGATCGCCGCATCGGCTGGCACCCGCACCGGCGCGCGTCCCAGCTCCACGAGGCGACGCGCTGCCGCCACGGAGGCACGCGGGACGGTCGGGCGAGCGTCGAGTTCGCGCAGCACCACGACGGCCTCATCCAGCGCGCTGTCCCGGTGGGCCACGTCGGCCCCCACGGTCGCGATAGCTTCGGTAGCTGCGCCGAGCGCGAGGGCCGGGCGGCTGACCTTGAAGAAGAGGTAGAGGGGCAGGGTACCCGCGTACACGCCGGCCCCGAGAACGACGACGAGCAGCGTCATCCTCAAACTGAGCGTTCGCCCCGGGGGCGGTGGGGTCAGCCGCCGAGGCGTCACGGAGCGGGGCGCGCGAGGAGCCGTACCGTAGGCGCTAACATAACGCCCCGACTGGCGGCGCCGCCCGGGGGCCGCCACATTTGTTCCTCATGACGGCCGACACGGGTGACCGGATGAAGATCGTGATCGGGTACGCGCTGTGGGCCACGGTGTGCGCCGCCGTCGCCGGGGGCGCCCTGTCGCTGGTCCACACGTGGTTCTTCAGCTATCACGCGGGCCGCCCTGGTTTCTGGAGCACGCTGCTCGAGGACTTCGCCACCACCCTCGGGATCGCGGCGGGGCAGGGCGCCGTCGCCCTGGTCGGCGGGAGCATTCTGGCGCGCTTCGGGCGCGCCCTCCATGGCACGGTGCTGCTCGGCCTGCTCGTCGGTGTGTTCGATTTCGTGCTCAACTTCCTGCAGATGACGGTCCCACGAACCGAGCTCGGCTGGCTGCCCGATCTGGTCATGCTCGCGGGCGCAGTCGTCGTGATCACCGTGCTGGGCTCGCGCGCCGCGGCCCGGACGCCCCTATAGCTTCGGCAGCGTGATGCCGCGCTGTGCCTGGTACTTCCCCTTCTTATCCTGGTAGCTGATTTCACACTCGTCTCCCTCATCGGCCGTGAAGAACAGCACCTGGGCGATGCCTTCGTTCGCGTAGATGCGGGCCGGGAGGGGTGTGGTGTTCGAGATCTCGAGCGTCACGAAGCCTTCCCACTCCGGCTCGAACGGCGTGACGTTCGTGATGATGCCGCAGCGGGCGTACGTGCTCTTGCCCACGCAGATCGTCAGGACGTTGCGGGGAATGCGGAAGTACTCGACCGAGCGCGCCAGGGCGAACGAGTTGGGCGGCACGATGCACACATCGCCGGTGAACTCGACGAACGATTTCGGATCGAAGCGTTTGGGATCGACCACCGCCGAGAGCGCGTTGGTGAAGATCTTGAACTCGGGGGCCACCCGCATGTCGTAGCCGTAGGAGGAGACGCCGTACGAGATGACGCCGGCGCGCGCCTGGTTCTCGGCGAACGGCTCGATCATGGCGTGTTCGGTCGCCATGCGCCGGATCCAGCGATCGGACTTGATGGACATGGGCCGCCAATATATCGGTGGCACCGACACTTACGCCACTCGATTCGGTTGACAACCTGGGCGCGTGCGAATACGTTTCGGCGGGTCAAGTGAATTTTTTCACGAACTCATGAACCAGCCCTATCTCTCCTTCCTCCTGCTGCTCGGCTTCGTCGCGTTCAACGCCGTCCTGTTGATCGGGCTGTCGCACCTGCTCGCCCCCCGCAAGCCCACGGCCCTCAAGGACAGTCCCTACGAGAGCGGCATGCCGCCGCTCGGCAACGCGCGCGAGCGCTTCTCGGTGAAGTTCTACCTCGTCGCGATGCTGTTCATCATCTTCGACATCGAGACCGTGTTTCTCATTCCCTGGGGAACGATCTTCTTGGACGGCGGCGGGGCTGCGGGAGGCCCGAGCACCGGTTTTCTGCTGGTGGAGATGCTCGTCTTCATGCTGATTCTCGCCGTCGGGTACGTGTACGTGTGGAAGCGGGGGGCGCTGCAATGGGACTGACCGCTGAGTTCCGTTTATGAAGCGCGTTCTCGAGACGAAACACGTTTCCGGGCAGAGCCCGAATTATCTCCTGGCCAAGTTCCAGGACCTGGTCGACTGGGCCGTCAACGCCTCGCGCGCCAACTCGCTCTGGCCCATGCCCTTTGGCACCGCGTGCTGCGCCATCGAGTTCATGGCCACGGCCGCGAGCCGCTACGACTTCGCCCGCTTCGGCATGGAGCGCCAGGCGTTCTCGCCCCGCCAGGCCGACGTGCTGATCTGCGCCGGCCGGCTGCCGTTCAAGCTCGCGTCGGTGATCCGTCGTATCTACGACCAGATGCCGCAGCCCAAGTGGGTGATCTCGATGGGAGCCTGCGCCTCGACCGGCGGCATCTTCGACAACTATGCGATGGTGCAGGGGATCGATACGATCGTGCCGGTGGACGTGTACGTCCCCGGGTGCCCGCCCCGCCCGGAGGGGCTGTTGTACGGGGTGCTGCTGCTGCACAAGAAGATCAAAGGTGAGTCGCTGTTCGATCACGTTCCGCGCCGTGAGGAGCAACCGCTCGACGACCGCGGCTTGCGCCTTCCGCCCGAGCAGATCGACGAGATCTCGGAGCCGTTCGGGAACTCCGTCCACCAGTTCCGCTCGGCGTGAACCCTTCCGTCGACGCGCTGCGGGCGACCTTCGGCAACGCGATCGGCCGCGCGCTCGAGTCGTGCGGCGATACGATCGTCTATGTCGGGCGTGACGCGCTGCTCGACGTCATGGCCTGGCTGCGCGACACGCCCGGGCACACCTACGATTACCTGGTAGACGTCACGGCGGTCGAGTATCGCGACCGGGAGCGGCCGCTCGAGGTGGTATACGGTCTCCGCTCCCTGTCGCGCCGCGCCGACCTGCGCGTCAAGGTGGAGCTCGATTCGCAGGGGGACCTCACCGTCGACTCGGTGGTGCCGCTGTGGCGCGGGGCCGACTGGCTCGAGCGGGAGGTATACGACATGTTCGGGATCACGTTCCGGGGGCACCCCGACCTGCGTCGCATCCTCATGTGGGAGACGTATGCCGAAGGGTACCCGCTGCGCAAGGATTTCCCGCTGCGCGGACGGTTCAGTCGCGCCGAGCAGGTCCGCCAGGCGCTGGCCGCCAGCCCCGAAGCGCACTACTCGCTGGAAGAGCTGTCGATCGCCGACGCCTACGAGGAGCTCCCCGCGGACATGAAGGAGCGGCTGCGCCGCGGCACGCGCGGCGAGCTCCCGGACTCGGAATGAGCAAGCGTACGGTGGAGGTCGAGCTCGCGACGCCCGGCGTCGGTCCCAGGGGTGAGACGCTGCGGGTGCCGCTCGGTGTGGCGCAGCAGCCCGACCTCGCCGCGGAGCACATGCTCATCAACATCGGGCCGCAGCATCCGGCCACGCACGGGGTGCTCCGGCTCGTGGTCGAGCTGGACGGTGAGACGGTGGTCCGGGTGATCCCGCATCTCGGCTACCTCCACTCCGGTTTCGAGAAGCTCGGGGAGTACCGTCACTACAACCAGATCATCCCGCTGACCGACCGCACGGACTATCTCTCTCCGATGGCGAACAACGTCGGGTTCGCGCTCGCGGCCGAGCAGCTCATGGGCATCGCGATCACGCCGCGCTGCACCGTGTTGCGCGTGATCGCGTGCGAAATGAGCCGCATCATCTCGCATATGGTGTGGCTCGGCACGACGTCGATCGACCTCGGCGCGTTCACGCCGTTCCTGTGGGCGTTCCAGGAGCGCGAGCGGATCTACAATCTCCAGGAGATGTGGACGGGCGCCCGGCTCACGACCAGTGTGACCCGGGTGGGCGGCATGATGGCGGACGTGCCCGACGACTTCGTCGCGGGGCTGCGCCACTTCACCCAGACGTTCCCCAAGACCCTGAGCGAGATCGACCGTGTCCTCACGCGCAACGCCGTATGGGTCGGTCGCACGCAGGGGGTGGGCGTGCTCACGGCCGCCGAGGCGATCAACCACTCGCTGTCCGGCCCGATGCTGCGCGCCAGCGGCGTCGCCTACGACGTGCGCAAAGACAAGCCGTACCTGGACTACGAGACCTATGACTTCGACGTCGTCGTCGGCGAGCACGGCGACGTGTACGACCGCTACCTGGTGCGCCTCGAGGAATGCTCTCAGTCCAACCGCATCCTCCAACAGGCGCTCGATCGCCTGCCCGACGGCCCCATCAACATCGCCGATCCGCGCGTGATCCTGCCGCCCAAATCGCGCGCCATGAACGACATGGAAGCGATGATCTATCACTTCAAGCAGGTGATGGAGGGTGTGAAGGCACCCGTGGGGGAGGCCTACGTCGGGATCGAAAACCCCAAGGGCGAGCTCGGCACGTACCTCGTGTCGGACGGCACCGCGAAACCGGTGCGCTGGCGCATTCGACCCCCCTCGTTCATCAACCTCTCGGCCCTCCCGCACATGGCGGCGGGGCACCTGTTGAGCGACCTGATCGCCATCAACGCATCGGTCGACATCGTCATGGGCGAGGTGGATCGATGAGTGCCGGCGCGCACTCATCGCCGTCGGTGGGCCCGGAGGAGTACCAGCCCGTCTTCACCGAGCAAATGCTCGAGCAGCTCCAGGAGATTCTGGCGCGCTACCCCACCAAGCAGGCGGCGCTCTTGCCGGCACTGTGGCTCGTGCAGCGGGCGCGCGGCTGGATCTCCGACCGCCACATGGCGGAAGTGGCCGAGGTGCTGGGACTGACGCCCGCGTACGTCAAGGGCGTGGTCACCTTCTACACGATGTACCACCAGCACCCGGTCGGCCGGCACTTCGTCCAGGTGTGCACCACGTCGCCCTGCAACATCTGCGGCGCGGAGGCGGTGGTGCAGGCGTTGCTCACCGCGACCGGAGCCAAGGAGCTCGGTGCCACGAGCCCGGACGGCAAGTGGACGGTGATCGAGGTGGAGTGCCTCGGCGCCTGCGGGTTCGCAACCCCGGTGCTCGTGGACGACGACTTCATCGAGAGTGTGACCCCGGAGAAGGTTCCCGAGATCGTGAGGAAGTACAAGTAAATGGGGTACCCGCACAAACCTCATCCCAAGGAGACCGTCCTCCTCTCCCGGTACTTCGGTGAGGCCGACGCCCGCACCTACAAGGGCTGGGTGAAGCGCGGCGGGTATGCCGCGCTCGAGCAGGCGCGCGCGATGGAGCCCGCGCGGGTCATCGACATCGTGAAGGAGTCGGGGCTGCGCGGGCGCGGGGGCGCCGGCTTCCCCACCGGGCTCAAGTGGTCGTTCATGCCCAAGGAGAAGAAGAAGCCCCACTATCTGTGCGTGAACGCGGACGAATCCGAGCCGGGGACGTTCAAGGATCGCGAGATCATGCGGTGGACGCCGCACGCCCTGCTCGAGGGGACGGCGATCGCGGCGCACGCGATCCAGGCCGACGTGGCTTACATCTACATCCGCGGCGAGTTCACCGAGCCGCTGGCGATCATGGAGAAGGCCCTCACCGATGCCCGGTCCGCCGGCGTGTTCGGCGACCTCAAGATCCACCTGCACCGGGGCGCGGGCGCCTACATCTGCGGCGAGGAGACGGCGCTCATGAACTCGATCGAGGGGAAGCGCGGTAACCCGCGCATCAAGCCGCCGTTTCCGGCGGCCGCCGGCGTGTTCGGCATGCCCACCACGATCAACAACGTGGAGACCCTCGCCGCCGTGCCGCCCATCCTCACCAAGGGCGCCGCCTGGTACAAGAGCCTGTCGCTTTCATCGCCCAAGAGCACCGGCACGAAGCTCTTCTCGGTGTGCGGCCACGTACAGCAGCCGGGAAACTACGAGGTGACCCTGGGCTTTCCGTTGAAGGACCTGGTGTACGAGCTGTGCGGCGGCATGCGCCCCGGCCGCACGCTCAAGGCGTGCATCCCCGGCGGCTCGTCGGTGCCGATCCTCGACCGGGCGGAGACCGAGAGCTGTTTGCTCGACTACGAAGGCGTCGTTGAGCGCGGCTCGATGCTCGGCTCGGGTGGTGTCATCGTGTTCGACGACTCGGCGGACATGGTGTACCAGATCATGCGGCTGGCCCGCTTCTATGCCCACGAGTCGTGCGCGCAATGCACGCAGTGTCGCGAGGGTACGGCGTGGACCACCAAGATCCTCGAGCGCATTCTCGCGGGACAGGGCAAGCCGGCCGACCTGGACCTGCTGCTCGATCTTGCGGAGAACATGACGGGCAAGACGATCTGCGTGCTGTCCGACTCGTGCGCCGCGCCGGTCGTCTCCGGGATCAAGAAGTTCAGAAGCGAGTTCGAGGAGTACATCGCGGGACGACGCCAGCCGGTGCTGGTGGCGTGAGCGACGACCTGATCACCCTCACGATCGACGGCGTGCCCGTGAGCGTTGCGAAGGGCACGCTCGTCATCGAGGCCGCGAAGCAGGCGGGGGTCCTGGTCCCCCATTACTGCTACCATCCCGGTCTGCCGGTGGCCGGCGTGTGTCGCATGTGTCTCGTCGAGATCGAGAAGCAGCCGAAGCTCGCCGTCGCGTGCGCCACACAGGCCGCCGAGGGGATGGTGGTGAACACGCAGTCCGCCGCGGCCAAGAGCGCCCGCACCAGCGTTCTCGAGTTCCTGCTCATCAACCATCCGCTGGATTGTCCGATTTGCGATCAGGCCGGCGAGTGCGAGCTGCAGGACTTCACGTTCCAGGAGGGCCGCGCGGCGACGCGCTACAGCCCAGAGTATCCCAAGCGGTTCAACCCGGTCGAAGACTTCGGCCCCGACGTGCTGTACGTGCCGAACCGGTGCATTCTGTGCACGCGCTGCGTGCGGTTCATGGAGGACGTCGCCCAGGAGCCCGTGCTGAACGTCTCGGAACGGGGAGATCGGGCCTACATCGGCGTGCACCCGGAGACCCGGCTCGACCATCCGTGGGCGGGGAACGTCGTCGATCTGTGCCCGGTGGGCTCGCTCCTGTCCAAGGACTTTCTTCACAAGGCGCGCGCCTGGGAGCTCGACAAGAGCGCCTCCGTCTGCACCGGCTGCTCGCAGGGATGCAACGTCACGCTCGACACGCGCGAGAACGTCGTCGTGCGCGTACGGCCGCGGCCGAACCTCGAGGTGAACCGCTACTTCATCTGCGACCACGGCCGCATGAACTACCGCTGGATGAACCGCGGCGACCGGATCGAGGCCCCGCTCGTGCAGCGCGGTGGCGAGCTCCACGCCACCGACTGGCAGGACGCGTTCGAGCGCGTGACGACCGTGCTCCGCGGGGCGGGCGGGCGGGTCGTGACGCTGGTGTCTCCCCGGGCGTCCACCGAGGCGCTGTTCTTCGCGCGCGAGCTGTTCCGGGGGGGGGCCCTCGATTGGACGGGCGCGTTCCAGGTCGTGATGGGCGAAGAGGCGCCGCTCGCGGGCGTGCCGGACCTGGCGCTGCGCGCCGAGCGCGCTCCCAACGGCCGGGGCGCGGAGCTGCTCGGCTATGGTCGCGAGTACGCCGCCGCGCTCGCCGCGGCCGAATCGGCCGCCGTCGTGCTGGTGCTCGACGAGCCGGACATCCCGGTGCGCACGGCGGGAACGCTCATCTACGTGGGGACCGTGCTCCCCGAGCGGGCCCGTGACGCCCACGTCGTGCTCCCGATCGCGAACGTCGCGGAGGAGGAAGGCAGCTTCGTGAACCGGGACGGCCGGGTGCAACGCTACGCGCAGGCCAAGACAGCTCCGGGCATGGCGCGGCCCGCCTGGTGGGTGTTCTCCGAGCTGGGCGCGGCGCTGGGCCAGGGCGAGCCCGTCGGCAGTGCCGCCGAGGCATTCGAGCGCGTCGCGCAGGCAATCGAGCCGCTGCGCGGTCTGTCCTACGAACAGCTGGGCTTCGGCGGCAGGCCCGCGGCCGTGCCGGCGGCGGTATGACCTTTTTCCTGGTGGCGTCCATCATCAAGATCGTCGTGGTGTTCACGGTGATCATGGTGGGTGTAGCGCTCCTCACGCTCGCCGAGCGGCGCATCTGCGCGTGGATGCAGGACCGCCTCGGCCCGAACCGGGTGGGCCCCCAGGGGTTGCTCCAGCCTGCCGCCGACGGCCTGAAAAACCTCGTGAAGGAGGAAACCCTTCCGGCCCAGGCGGACAAGGCGCTCTTCCTGCTCGCCCCCGCGATGTCGTTCGTCCCGGCGCTGCTCACCTTCGCGGTGATCCCGTTCGCCACGCCGCTCCCCACCCCGTGGGGCGAGGTGGACATGGTCGTGGCGAACCTGCCCGTCGGCTTCCTGTACATCCTCGCCTTCGGGTCGCTGGGCGTGTACGGCATCGTGCTGGCGGGCTGGTCGTCGAACAACAAGTACTCCCTGCTGGGTGGCTTGCGCGCGAGTGCCCAGATGATCTCCTACGAGATCGCAATGGGCATGAGTACGGTCGCGGTGCTGCTCATCGCCGGCAACGTGACCCTCACGGACGTGATTGCGAAGCAGTCCCAATCGCTGTTCACGTGGAACGTGTTCCCGCTGTCGCTCGCGTACTTCATCTTCATCGTCGCGGCGTTCGCCGAGACCAACCGGCTGCCGTTCGACCTGCCGGAGGCGGAGGGCGAGCTCATCGCCGGCTATCACACCGAATACAGCGCCATGAAGTTCTCGATGTTCTACATCGCCGAGTACTCGAACATGGTGACCGCGTCGGCCCTGATGACCACGCTGTTCTTCGGCGGCTGGGACATCCCGTTCACGACCTGGGACAACACGCCTCCCTGGACGACGCTCAAGACGCTCGCCACGCTCGCGATGTTTTCCGCGAAAGTGATCTGCTTCCTGTTCCTGTACATCTGGGTGCGCTGGACCCTGCCGCGCTTCCGGTACGACCAGCTGATGGCACTCGGGTGGAAGGTGATGTTGCCGCTGGCGCTCACCTACGTGACGGTGATCGCCACCGCGATCTGGTTCCTGCACGACGGGCTCGGCTGGACATACGACACGCGGTTCGCCCTGGCGCTGTTCGCCCTGAACCTGGTGCTGGCGGTGCCGCTGTTCTTCGTGCTGGACCGCGGTCGCATCGTCGCCGGCTCCGTGGCGGAGGCCTGATGACCGTCGGGGTGAAGGTGATGAAACGGCCAGGCGCGAAGGTCTCCTACCTCCGCGCCACGCTCAAGGGCATGGCGCTCACATTCAGCCATCTGTTCCGGCCCAAAGTGACGATGCAGTATCCCGAGGAGAAGAGCAGCCAGGACTGGACGCTGTCCCCGCGGTGGCGCGGGACGCACCGCATGCTCACCGACGAGCAGGGACGCGCCAAGTGCGTCGCCTGCGGCCTGTGTCCCCAGATCTGTCCGGCGAACTGCATCAAGTTGGTCCCGGGGGAGGACGAGCACGGCAACCGCTATCCGCTGATCTACGAGATCGACGAATTCCGCTGCGTGTTCTGCGGCTATTGCCAGGAGGTGTGCCCCGAGGAAGCGATTCACGTGGGCGTGCACTACGAGAACTCGGAGTTCTCGCGCGACCGGTTCGTGTACGACCTCGAGCGGCTGTGCGCGCAGACGCACCCCGTCTCGACGCTGTGGGACCCTTCCGACCCGAAGGGTGAGTAGGCGGTGGACGGGACGCTGATCATCTTCTGGGCGTTCGCCGGGCTGGCCGTGACGAGCGCCCTGGCCTGCATCACCCGTCGCAGCCCCGTGGCCTCCGCGTTGTGGCTGGTCGTCACGTTGTTCTCCCTGGCCGCCCTGTTCGT
>QHTP01000306.1 GCA_003220855.1 Gemmatimonadota bacterium | reverse complement strand
GTGGGACAGGAGTTTGTCCGCTCCGGCGGTCGTCAACCACACCTGCACCGCCGGCCCCTGAGGCGGGGGCTCGGGCGGCGCGTCGGCCGAATGCCCGTTCGACGCGCAGGCCAAGCCGGCGACCAGGGCGAGCGTGGTCGCTCGAGGCGTCACTGCCAGCCCGGGTTCTGGGTCAAGTTGTGGTTGATGTCGAGCTCCGGCTGCGGCAGCGGCAGCAGGTTGCTCGGCACGCCATGCACCGTCGTTTCCCCCGGGGCGATGGACTGCAGCTCAGTGGTCTTCGCTACAATGGCTGCGTTAAGCAGACCCCAGCGCGACAAGTCGAACCAGCGTTGTCCCGCGGTCCCCGCCGTCACCGTGCCACCCTCGTTCACCGCCTCGGCGTACATCAAGAGGACATCAGCGTAACGCAGCACGATCCAGTCATTGGCCTGCTTCACCCACGCCCGCGTGTGCATGTTCTCGAAATCTGTTTCATCGAGGTACTTGTTGAACGCGGGACCGTATGCGGGCGGCGGGTCGACCCAGCGGACGGTGTCGCCCAGCGCGTCGACGTATGGCGACGTAATGAATGTCGCGTGCAGGCCGCGCTTGTCGGCCGGGGCGAACAAGGCCTGCAGCGACGGCGTAACCGTCATCAGGCCGTAGGCGTCGCCGCCCGGAAAGCCGGACGGAAGACTGAACAGCGTGTGCACACTGCCGGCCCCGGGGTCGAGCACGCCGTCGTAATTGATCTCGAAGATGCTTTCCGAGTTGGTAATTTTGGTCGCAATCTTGAAGATGTCCTTGTAGTTCGGGAGCAGGGCGTAGGTGCCGCTCGTCATGACCTGTCCGGCGGCCTGGGCCGCGTTGGTCCAATCCTGTTGGGTGAGATACACCTTCGCGAGGAGGGCGCGCGCCGCGCCGCTCGTGACCCGTCCAATGTCCGTCCCGGAGTACGATGCTGGCAGGGCGGCCGCCGCCTGCTGCAGGTCGCTGAGGATCAGCGCGTACACTTGGGCGACGGGCGTACGGGACACCTTCAGGTCGCTCAGAGACTTGACCTCGTGCTCGAGCAGCGGCACGTCGCCGAAACAGCGCGCCAGGTCGAAGTACGCGTTTGCCCGCAGAAAGCGCGCTTCGTTCAGCACCCGGTCTCGTAGGGCCGGGTCCATCGTGATCCCCGGCACGCGATCCAGCACTGTATTGGCCCGGTTGATGATCCGGTAGGCCCCACCCCACATGTCGCCCATCGGCCACTCGGTGGCGTTGAAGATGTAGGCGCTCATGCGGTGACCATCCGCGCCGAACCGTGGTGCGGCGAGGATGTCGTCCGTGGCGACGTCCGAGATGTACCAGAACCCGAGCCAATACGACCATTTCACCTGCTCGTAGACGCCGTTGACAGCCGCCACCGCGTCGGACGACGTCTGGTAGAAGTTCTCCGGGGCGAGCACGTCGGACGGGTTCGGGTCCAGGAAGCTGTCGCAAGCCGTGGCAGACATGAGTCCCGCGAGCCCGCCGAGCACCATGAGCGTTGAGGTCCGTCGCATGGGATGCGCTCCTGCCGTCTAGAAGGCGGCGGTGAATCCGAACGTTACCTGACGCAGTTGCGGGTACGTGCTGTAGTCGAACCCCTGCGCGAGGTTGCTGCCGGCGTACTCGCTGATCTCGGGATCGAACCCGGAGTAGTTCGTCACGGTGAAGAAGTTCTGCGCGCTGACGTACAACTGCAGCCTGCTCATCCGCTCGAGTCGCAGCGACTGCAGCCACCGCGCCGGGAGCGTATAGCTCAGGCGGATGTTCTTGCCGCGCAGATAGGATCCGTCCTCGACGAACAGATCGGAATTCGTGCTCTCGAACGTGTTGCCGACCTTGGGCGCGGGGATACCACGCCCGCCGGTCGCGACTTCCGCGAGTTGATTCGCGGTTCCTCCCGCGGCCGTGAGAACGGATCGATTGATGTTGTAGATCTTGTTACCCACGGACCACTGCAGGAATACGGAGAGCTCGAGGTCGCGGAACGTGAACCGATTCGACAGACCGCCGGTGTACTTGGGCTGCGCGTTGCCGATGATCGTACGGTCGTTGTCGTCTCTGAGGCCGTCGCCGTTGAGATCCTTGTACACCACCTGCCCGCCCTGTATCCCCTCATAGACCCGGCCGTAGAAGGAGTTGATCGGCTCCCCCACCTTCAGCACGGTCGGGTCCTGGTGGGCGCCGCCGCCCACGCCACCGAGGCCGACGACCAACGTGTCGGGCCCTAGATCCAGCACCTTGTTCCGATTCCACGCGAGGTTCAGCGTCGTTTGCCAACCCAGAACTCCTGCCAGGTTCACCGTGCTGACACTCAGCTCGAATCCGAGATTCCGGACGCTGCCCACGTTCTGCAACGATGTCCCAAATCCCGAGGTCTGTGGTACCGGCACGTAGTACAGCAGGTCATGCGTCTTCTTGTGGTAGTAGTCCGCCGTGATGGCGAGCCGACTACCGAGCAGCGTAGCGTCGAGACCGACGTCCGCTCCGTCGGTCGTTTCCCACCTGAGGTCGGGGTTGGCGAGACTGTTCGGTACGAACCCGATGGCACGCGCACCCCCGAACACGTAGACAGTGTTGCCCAGCGTGGCTAGCGCGTTGTAGTTCCCGATCTCCTGGTTCCCGGTTCGGCCGTAGCTCGTCCGCACGTTCAGATCGTCGAACACGCCGAGCCGCTTCACGAAGCTCTCCTCCGAGGCGCGCCACGCGAACGCGGCTGAGGGGAAGAATCCGTAACGGTGACCCGCCCCGAACCGGGACGAGCCGTCCACTCGCCCCGTGACTGTGAACAGGTACTTGTCCGCAATCGCCCAGTTTGCGCGGGCGAAGGATGACGCCAGCGACGAATGCGGCGACGTACTGCACGGTGGGAGAGGCGTGGCCCCGGTGTTGAGGCCGTTCACTCCCAGGGCGTCCGTGGGGAATGTCTGCGACCCGCCACACACCCCCTCCGTGTTGCTGCGTTGCAGGGTGGTGCCTCCGAGCAGGTCGATGCTGTGTAGCCGGCCTAGCCGCCGCTGATAGTGAATCGTGTTCTCGAACGACCAGCTCGCCGTCTGCGCTTCGCCGCGCGTGCCTTGACCCGCGGTATTGAGCCCGGGGAGGACCGTGGCGGGCGAGTAGTAGTCCTGCACCGAGTTCAGGAAGTCCAGCCCGGCGGCGGTGCGAAAGGTCAGGCCGTCCCGGAGGTCGTACTCGGCGAACACGTTTCCAATGAGCCGGTTGTCCCGCTCTTGGTTCGTGATCTCCATCGCGGTCGCGACCGGGTTCGGGAAGGGGTGACCGGTGAGCGGATCCACGCCGGGTGACCGACTGAACATGAGCCGATTGCCAATTCGGAGCTTGCGGCTGACGTTACGATCGAGGTTCACGCGGAACGAGCCCCGATTCATGTTCGACCCAATCACGACCCCATCGTTCTGGAGCAGGCTTCCGGATACGTAATACGTCGTGCCCGCATCCCCGCCGGAAAACGACAGGTCGTAGCTGCGCATCGGCGCACTGCGGAAAATCGCGTTCTGCCAATCGGTCCCCTGGCCGAAAGCGGCGATCTCTCCAGGCGTGTAGACCGGCGACTGCCCGATGTTGGCGCGCGCCGTGTTCACCATCTGAGCATACTGTTGAGCGTCGAGCAGCGGGAGCGTGCGGCGAACGTCCTGAATGCTGAAGTAGGAGCCAAACGACACCAGATTCTGACCCGCGTGCCCCCGCTTCGTGGTGATGAGCACAACGCCGTTGGCAGCGCGGGCCCCGTAGATCGCGCTGGCCGAGGCATCCTTCAGGATCCCGACTGACTCGATGTCGTTCGGGTCGAGAGCGGCGACCGGGTTGAACGCCCGCATCCCCTCGCCCAGGAGCGCACCGGTCGTCGCGTCGTTCAGGTTGGTCGTGACCGGAACGCCGTCGATCACGTATAAGGGACCGTTGTCCGCCGAGATGGAGTTGCCGCCCCGAATCCGCACCATCGTGCCCGCCCCCGGTTGACCGCTCGAGGAGACGACCTCCACGCCTGGGGCGAGACCCAACAGCGCCTGGTCCACGGACGTGACGGGCGCGGTCGCGATCTGCTCGGAGGTGACCGACGAGACCGCCCCCGTCAGGTCGCGCCGCTCGGCCGTCCCATACCCGATTGCCACGACCTCTTCGAGCTGCGTAGCCTGGGCTGCCACGACGAAGTCGACGGAAACATCCTGGTCCGAAACGACGGTGACCGGCTTCGATGCGGGCCGGTAGCCGATACGCGTCACCTTGACCGAATACGATCCCGCCGGCACGTTCGCGATGCGATAGCCGCCGTCGCCCG
>QHTP01000305.1 GCA_003220855.1 Gemmatimonadota bacterium | reverse complement strand
GCGTGCTCGATGTGGGGTGCGGCGGCGGGATCCTGGCCGAAGCCCTCGCGACCGAAGGCGCCCGGGTGACCGGGATCGATCCGTCGGAGCGCTCCCTCGCGGCGGCGCGCGATCATGCGCAACGCGCCGGCCTGGCGATCGACTACCGTCGGGGGACCGCCGAGGACCTGAAGGCCGCTGGGCTCGAGGGGACCTACGACCTCGTGTTCGCGGTGGACGTACTCGAGCACGTGGACGATCTCGATCGCACCCTCGCCGGGGTGGCGGCCGTCCTCGCGCCGGGCGGCGGGCTCGGGTTCCTCACCCACAACCGCACGATCGCCGGCTTCCTGCAGGTGGTGTGGGACGAGGAGTACGTGCAGCATACCATGCCCGAAGGCTTCCACGACTTCCAGCGGTTCATCACGCCGGCCGAGCTGACCGAGAAACTCGCCCGCAACGACATGGTGGCGCAGGAAATGAAGGGGATCGCGCGGGGCGGTGACGGGACCAGCCGCCGGGTCCTGACGGACGACCTGAGCATCACGTATCTCGGCTGGGCGCTCCGGACTCGATGACCGTCTCCGGCTCGTGGGTCGACGCGGTCGTCGCCGCCGGCGCCGTGCCCGCGTCCCACGTTCCCGAGGCCAGCCTCGGCCGCAACGACGTCGAGGAGTTCACCGGGGCCGATCCGGTCGAAGCCGGGGAGCTCCGCGTGCATCCGCTGGATGACGCGCGGCCGTTGGCGCTCGGAGCCGTGAGCTTCCTCGACGGCATCGAGCAGTGGCGCGTGGTCGGATACGGCGGGATCACGCCCATCGTGCGGGCGCACGCCGCCGCCGCAATCCGCCGGCGTGGACCGGACCGCCGTCTCCGCACGGTCGCCGAAGCCGCGGAGGAGGTGGCGATCACGCGGCTCGACCGGCTTCCGGCAGGCGTGCGCCGTGCGCTCGAGGCCGCCGACGTGCGCGTGCTCGACTTCCCGGCCGAGGATGCGGGCCAGCCGGCGCGCGCTCTGGCCGCCGCGCGGCTCGAGGTGCAGAAGGCCCGGGCCGCTCTCGAGCGGCGCCTGGCCGAGCAGCGGCTGCGCGCGCTGGCCGCCGACGAGTGGCTCGTGGTGGACGGCGTACTCTCGGATTCGGCCGCGCTCTCCGAGCATCCCCGCGCGCTGGGCGTCGTGAAGAGTCATGGTGCTCAGTACTTCGAAGGTGCGGAGTTGGAGCGGGCGCTCACGCTGCGGGACGCCCATCGCACCGGCGTCTTTCGACCCAAGATGCGGGGGGCCGGGCGCGACATCTACTCCTGGTACGTGCGGCTGTGGCCGTGGGAGGGAAACGATCTGCTGTACGGCCTGCTGCGTCTCGAAGCCCGCGCCCATCCGGACACGCTCGGGCTCGCTGCGCCCATTGCCGCTTGGATTCGCGCGCAGCGCGCCCCGATCGCCACCCCCGACCGGCGGTGGGATCGGTTACTTTATCCTATCCACGACGTGGAGACGTACCTGAGGGCACGCGCCCCGTCCGACCTCACCTCGCAGCCCGCATCTCGCATCCCGCATCCCGGCTCTCGGCTTCCGAGGGCCGCCTCGTGATCGAGCGGCGCGATGCGCCCCATCCATCGCACTTGGCTCCCCCGATCGGCCGCGTCGTCGCCACCGAGCAGAAGCCGGCGACCCCGCACCAGTTCCACTTCTGGACCGCGAACCAGACGACCATCGGGATCGGGGCGATTGTGCGCGTGGAAGAGCCGGGAAGCGGGAACGGGGAAACGGGAAAGGTGGTGTGGGGCGTGGTGACGGATGGGTTCGCCTACTCCGATCTCGCCACACCCTTGCACGACGTCGTCGGCGCCGAGGGCGACCCGGCCAAGGCCGCCGAGAGTCCGACTGTCCGGCAGGAGATCCGGCTCTGGACCGCGGCGGTGCTCCGGCAGACCCCAGAGGAGCCGCTGCAGCCGGTCCCGCTTGGGCAAGTGCACGTCGCGAGCGACGTCGACGTGGCACAGGCGCTCCGCATGGACGCCTATCTCGGCGGCGCGGAGCCCACGGCGATCCCGGTGGGTCTCTATACCTCGGGCGGACTCGAAGCGCCCGTGTACGTCGACGCGGACTTCCTGCTCGGCCCGGAAGCGGCGCACCTGAACATCTCGGGCGTCTCGGGGCTCGCCACCAAGACGAGCGCCGTGGAGTTCCTGCTGACCTCCATCTTCCAGCATTTCCCGCCCCACAAGGGTCGCGTGGGCGCGGTGTGCTTCAACGTGAAGGGCCCCGACCTGTGCTTCCTCGATCGGCCCGGCACGCTGCAGGACGAGGACCGCCGGCGCTACGAGCGCTTGGGCGTCGAGCCGGAGCCGTTTCGCCGGGTGCGCTACTATGCGCCCTTCAAGGCCGACGGCGTGAACCTGAACACGCTGCGGACCCATCCCGATCTGGTCGGCGACGTCGAGCCGCTGGTGTGGGGGCTGCGCGAGGTGCTCGACTACGCCGAGGTGCTGCTCAACCGGGACGACATCGACGCCAAGGCCGACGCCTTCATCGACTTCCTGGCCGACCGGGTCGTGGACAAGGAGTTCGAAGATGGGTTCGGCGGCGTGCATCGCGTGGTCACGTTTGCCGATCTGGAGCGGCTGTTCCGGTCGATCTTCGACGGGCTCGAGCTCGCGAGTCGCGGGGGCGACAGCTGGCGGACGCACCACATCGCCACCATGCGCAAGGTGCGCAACCGCCTGGCGAACATCTCGACACGCTGCAAGGGTCTCGTCACCGACGACGGCCCGTCGAACGATCTGCCGTGGGGGAGGTTCGACGACCGCACCGTGTACGTCGTGGACGTGGCGAACGTGGATCCCCTGGGACAGGACCTCGTGTTCGCCCGCGTGGTGTCGCAGCTCCGCGAGCGCCTCGAGCGCCGCGACCTGGGCGTCGACGCGGTGGTCGTGTTCGTGGACGAGCTGAACAAGTACGCTCCCGCCGATGGACCCGAGACCTACGTCAAGAAGATGCTGCTCGATATTTCGGAGCGCG
>QHTP01000066.1 GCA_003220855.1 Gemmatimonadota bacterium | reverse complement strand
GCCCGCGTGCGCGTGAGCGTGATGGGGAGCGAGGAGGACAAGGCGAAGTCGCTCGAAGGTCTGGCGAGCGCGGCCCGCTTCCTCCGCGCCCAGGTCGCTAAAGAGCTGCCGCTGCGCACGACGCCCGAGCTCCACTTCGAGCTCGATCGCGGGCTCGAGCATGCGCAACGCATCGACCAGGTCCTGCGGAACCTCAAGGAGGGCGCGGGCTGATCTCGGGCGTGGCGCTCGTGGCGAAGCCGGGAGGCCCCGTGGGGCCCACGTCGCACGACGTCGTCGATACGGTGCGTCGCGCGCTCGGCACCGACCGCGTGGGTCACCTGGGGACGCTCGATCCGTTCGCCGCTGGGTTGCTCGTGATCGTGGTGGGGCGCGCCACGCGGCTCGCGCCGTTCGCGGCGGCGTGGTCCAAGGCGTACCAGGGTGTGATCCGGCTCGGCACGACCACCAGCACCGACGACGCGACGGGGGAGCCCGTCGCAACTTCGGACGCCTGGCGCGACATCGACGGGGCGCAGGTGGAGCGGGTGCTGGCGACGTTCCGCGGCGCCTACGACCAGCGGCCGCCCGCGTACTCCGCGGTCAAGGTGGCCGGCGAGCGCGCCTACCGCCGGGCTCGCCGGGGCGAAACGGTCGCTCTCCCGGCGCGGCGCGTGGAGGTCGCGGAGCTCGTGCTCGTCCGCTTCGCGCCGCCCGACGTCTCGTTCCGGGCCCGGGTGAGCGGGGGGACGTACCTCCGCGGCCTGGCACGCGACGTCGGTGAGGCGTTGGGATGCGGCGCGCATCTCGCGGCCCTGACCCGTACCGAGGTCGGCCCCTACCGGCTCGGGGAGGCGGTGGCGCCCGAGGCGGTGACGCCCGGCGACCTGCGGGAGGGCGCGGAGCTCGTCCGCGAGCTGCCGCGCCGGGACCTGGACGAAGCCGGTCGGGCGGCCGTGATTCACGGGCGGCCGGTCCCGGCGGGAAGCGGGACGGGGGAAGCGGGACGGGTGGCCCTGTTCGCGCGGGGGCGACTGCTGGCGGTGGCGGAGCGTTCCGGCGAGCTGCTCAAGCCCCGGGTCGTCGTGGCGGAGGAATGAAGGCGACCGTCGCGACGGTCGGCACGTTCGACGGCATTCACCGCGGGCACCAGGCGGTGCTCGACGACGTGGTGCGGCGCGCCCGGACCCGCGGCCTGGTGAGCCTGCTGGTGACGTTCGATCCCCACCCGCTCGAGGTGGTGAACCCGAGCGCGGCGCCCCGCCTGCTCAGCCTGCCCGACGAAAAGCGGGCGCAGGCGGCGGCGCTCGGGGTCGAGCGGATCGAGATGCTGGCGTTCACGCCGGAGCTGGCGCGGCTCGGCCCCGAGGAATTCGTGCGGGACGTGTTGCGGGCGCGGTTCGCCATGCAGACGCTGGTGCTGGGGTACGATCACGGGTTCGGGCGGGGGCGCACCGGGGACATCGAGCTGGTGCGGCGCCTCGCGAGTCAGGACGGGTTCGCCATGGAGGTGGTGCCGGCGGTGACCGACGGAGGCCAGCCCATCTCGTCGTCGCTGATCCGCACGGCGCTGGCGCACGGCGACCTGGCATCCGCCGAGCGGGGGCTGGGGCGCCGCTACAGCCTGCGGGCGATGGTCGAGCGTGGGGCGGGGCGCGGCCGCACGATCGGCGTGCCCACGATCAATCTCACGCCGCCCGATCCCCGCAAGCTGCTCCCGCCGGACGGCGTGTACGCGGTGTGGGTGGAAGTCGGGAACCGGGAGACGGGAAACGGGAAACGGTACGGCGGCATGATGAACCAGGGACCGCGGCCCACGTTCGGCGTGCAGGCGCGCGGGCTCGAGATCCACCTGTTCGACTTCAGCGGTGATCTGTACAGTCAGGTGGTGACGGTGGAGTGGGTGCGGCGGCTGCGGGACGTGCAGACGTTCCCGTCGCGCCAGTCGCTGGTCGACCAGATCGAGCGCGACGCAGTCGCGGCGCGCTCGGTCCTCAACGGGTAGAGGACGCGATGTTCTACACGGTGCGCTCACGATTGATCGCGATCGGCATCCTCCTGGTCTTGAGCATCTGGGCGCTGATCCCGACGAACACCACGCAGCGGGTACGCGATGTAGCGACCGGCCGGATGAAGGACACGACCATCCGGCGCGTGCCCATCAACCTTGGCCTCGATCTGCAGGGGGGGATTCACCTCGCGCTCGAAGTCGATCAGTCGAAAGGGCCCGTGCCCGACCCCGCCGACGCGATCCGGCGGGCCGAGCGTGTGGTGCGCACCCGGATCGACGAGTTCGGCGTCACGGAGCCCGTGGTGCAGGTGGTCGGCAACAATCGGTTGATCGTCGAGCTCGCCGGCGAAAAAGATCCGGCGCGCGCCAAGAGCGTCATTCAGCGCACCGCGTACCTCGAGTTCCGCATCACCGACATGAAGAACCTGTTCCGCGACGCGCTGCCCGAGATCGATAAGACGTTGCGGCAGGCCGGCGTCAAGCCGGCGGGGGAGGCGGCCGCGGCGGCGAGCGTGACGCAGCTGTTCGGCGCCGACACCGCGAAAGCGAAGGGCAAGCGCGCCAAGGGCAAGCCCGCGGCCAAGGACACCACCGAGGCGAACGCGCCGGGCGCGCTGTCGTCGCTCTTGTTTCAGGGCCAGATCGCGGGCGAGTACCTGGTGCCGGAAGAGCAGGTGCCGGTGGCCGAGAGTCTGCTCGCGCGCCCCGACGTGCGACGGATCATTCCCCGGGGCATCGAGCTCGAGTGGGGCAACGAGGTGTCGTCCCGCGCGGCGCGGAGCTACCGGGCGCTCTACGCGGTGGAGGACCGCCCCATCATCACGGGCGAGGAGCTCCAGGACGCCCGGGCCACGCGTGATCCGCTCACCAACCAGTCGGTGGTGAACTTCGTGCTGTCGCGCCGCGGCGGGCGCATCTTCGAGCGCGAGACCGGTCGGCATGTGCAGGACTACATGGCGATCATCCTCGACGGCCGGGTGCAGGGTCAGCCGCCGGTCATCAAGGGCCAGATCGGCCAGCGCGGCCAGATCGAGCTCGGCGCGAAGCCGTTGCAGGAGGCGCAGGATCTGGCGCTGGTGCTCAAGGCGGGCGCCCTTCCGGCACCGCTCACCATCATCGAAGAGCGCACCATCGGCCCGTCGCTCGGGAAGGACTCCATTACCGACGGCATTCGCGCCGGCATCGTCGGCGTGGTGCTGGTGGTGCTGATCATGGTGGTGTACTACCGGTGGTCGGGGGCGCTCGCCGTCTCGGCGCTCACACTGTACGTGCTGTTCACGCTGGCCGGACTAGCCGCCTTCGGCTTCACGCTCACCCTACCGGGGCTCGCCGGGCTGGTGCTCTCGGTGGGGATCGCGGTGGACGCGAACGTGCTGATCTTCGAGCGCATCCGCGAGGAGCTGCAGCACGGCAAGCTGGTGCGCACCGCGGTGGACGAGGGCTTCACGCACGCCATGAGCGCCATCATCGACTCGAACGTCAGCACGGCCCTCACCGC
This sequence comes from Gemmatimonadota bacterium, assembly GCA_003220855.1. Classification (GTDB taxonomy): domain Bacteria; phylum Gemmatimonadota; class Gemmatimonadetes; order Gemmatimonadales; family GWC2-71-9; genus AG41. The sequence goes on along the minus strand of QHTP01000066.1, from coordinate 6,586 downwards.
CTTCATTCTCTATCTCGTGGGAACGGGACCGGTGCAGGGCTTCGCGATCACGCTCATCATCGGTATCGCCGCGTCCATGGTGACCGCGATCTTCGTGGTGCGAACCTTCTACATGATCTGGCTGCAGCGCCGGCCGGACATGGCCACTCTGAGCGTCTGACATGATCCGCCTCTTCGCCAACGCCAACTACGACTTCATCAAGTGGCGCCGCTGGGCCTACGGCCTCACGGCCGCCATCATCATCCCCGGATTCGCGCTGTTTCTGGTACACGGCCTGAACTACTCGATCGAGTTCACGGGCGGCACGCTGATCCAGGTCCGGACGCCGGACACGGTGGGGACGGACCGCATCCGCGGGGCGCTCGACGCCGCGGGGATCCACGATGCCGAGATCCAGCAGTTCGGCGCGCCCAACGAGTACGTCGTGCGGGCGCGGCTCGGCGCGGCGGGCACCACCACGGAGGGCACCACGGAGGCCACCGCGGCCGCGGTCGACTCCGCGCTCGCGCACGGACTCGGCGCGGGCCGTTATTCGATCGGCCGGACCGAGGCGGTGGGCCCCAAGGTCGGGCGCGAGCTCCAGGGCAAGGCGTTCCTCGCGATCTTCTTCTCGTTCATCGTCACGCTCATCTATCTGGCGGTCCGCTTCGAGTGGCGCTTCGGCCTCGCGGCAGTGCTCGCGACGTTTCACGACATCCTCACCACCATCGCGTTCATCCGCTACCTGAACCTCGAAGTGAGCCTCGTGGTCGTCGGCGCGGTGCTCACGATGGTCGGCTACTCGCTGAACGATACGATCATCATCTTCGATCGCGTGCGCGAGAACCTGCGCAAGTACCGCCGTCAGAACCTGTACGAGATCCTCAACCTGTCGATCAACGAGACGCTGCCCCGCTCGGTGCTCACCCATGGCACGACGATGGCCACGACGCTGGCCCTCGTCCTGCTCGCGGGCGAGATACTGCGCCCGTTCGCGCTGGTGATGACGTTCGCCATCTTCACGGGTACGTTCTCCTCGATCTACATCGCGGCGCCGCTGCTCATGTACATCGAGAAGCGCTGGCCCGGTCAGGACGCGCGCGGCGCCCGGGCGTTCCGCCCCGCGGGCACCGTTCCGCTCGACACGCCGCAGCCCCCTTCGCCCCCGGCGGCCGGAGGCTCCCGCTCCAAAGCGGCCGTCTGACGTGCTGGTCGACGCCCACTGCCACCTGGGCGACCCGGCGTTCGACCCCGACCGCGACGCGGTGCTGGCGCGGGCCCGCGCGGCCGGCGTGACGCACGTTGTCGTGATCGGGGCGACCCTGGCGGAGAGCGACCGCGCCGTGACGCTCGCGCGGACCCGCCCGGGGCTCTCCGCGACGGCGGGCGTGCATCCGCACGAGGCCCGTGGCTGGTCGCCCGAAGCGGCGGCCCGCCTGAGAGACCTGCTGGCCCTACCCGAAGTCGTGGCGCTGGGCGAAACGGGGCTCGATTACCATTACGACCACTCGCCGCGCGAGGACCAGCGGCGCGCCTTCGAGGCGCAGCTGGGTCTCGCGGCCGAAGCCGGCAAACCGGTGGTGGTGCACGCCCGCGCGGCGGACGACGATATGGCCGCGATGCTCGGCGCCGCGGGAAGCGCGGTCGTGCTGCACTCGTTCAGCTCGGGCGCGAAGGTGTTCGCAGCGGGAATGCGGATCGCCGCGTACTTTTCGTTCTCCGGAATGATCACCTTCAAGAACTGGACGATGAACGACTGCCTGACCACCTGTCCGCCCGACCGGCTGATCGTCGAGACCGACGCGCCGTACCTGGCGCCCGTCCCGCATCGTGGCAAGCGCAACGAGCCGGCCTTCGTGCGCGCGGTAGCGGAAGCGCTCGCGCGGGCCCGTGGAGAGACGCTCGAGACGATCGCACAACGGACGACGGAGAACGCCCGCCGGGTCTTCGGAGCGCGCCTGTGACTACGGCCGCCAAAGTTCCGACCGACATCGCCATCGCCCAGGCGGCCAAGCTGCGCCCGGTCGCCGATATCGCTGCCGAGCTGGGGCTCGACGCCGATGAGCTCGAGCTGTACGGCAAGTACAAGGCGAAGGTGCGGCTCTCGGCGCTGGCGCGCCGCAAGCCGCGCGGCCGTCTCGTGCTCGTCACCGGGATCAACCCGACGCCCGCGGGCGAGGGCAAGTCGACCGTGACCGTCGGCGTCACGCAGGCCCTGCGCAGGCTCGGCAAGAACGCCGCGCTCTGCATCCGCGAGCCGTCGCTGGGTCCGGTGTTTGGCGTGAAGGGCGGGGCCGCGGGGGGCGGCTACGCGCAGGTGGTCCCGATGGAAGACATCAATCTGCACTTCACCGGCGACTTCCACGCCATCGCGAGCGCGCACAACCTGCTGTCGGCCATGCTCGACGCGCACCTGCATCACGGCAACGCGCTCGGGCTCGACACGCGCCGCATCACCTGGCCCCGCACCATCGACATGAACGACCGCGCCCTGCGGAGCATCATCGTGGGGTTGGGCGGACTGAACGCCGGCCCGACGCGCGAGGAGCGCTTCGTCATCATTCCGGGTTCGGAGATCATGGCGATCATGGCGCTCGCGACGGGCCTCGACGACCTGGAGGAGCGGCTCGCCCGCGTCATCGTCGGGTTGACCCCCGACAAGCGGCCGGTGCGCGCCAGCGACCTCAAGGCCCAGGGGGCCATGACCCTGCTCTTGAAGGACGCCATCAATCCCAACCTGGTGCAGACGCTCGAGGGCGGGCCGGCGTTCATCCACTGTGGCCCGTTCGGAAACATCGCGCACGGCTGCAATTCGGTGGTCGCCACCCGGCTGGCCCTCAGCCTGTGCGACGTCGTGCTCACGGAAGCCGGCTTCGGGGCCGATCTCGGGGCGGAGAAGTTCTTCGACATCAAGTGCCGCATGGCGGGTCTCCATCCAGAAGCGGCCGTCGTCGTCGCCACGGTGCGCGCGCTCAAGATGCACGGCGGCGTCAAGAAGGACGGGCTCGCTCGGCCCGACGTCGCCGCCGTGACGCGCGGCGCGGCCAACGTCCGCCGCCACATCCGCAACGTGAAGAAATTCGGCGTTCCGGTGGTCGTGGCGCTCAACCGGTTCGTCTCGGACACGGAGGACGAGCTGGAAGCCGTACGGGCGGAATGCGCGGCCGAAGCTGTGGACGTGGAGCTGTGCGAGGTGTGGGAAAAGGGCGGGGAGGGGGGCGTGGCGGTGGCCGAAGCCGTCCTGAAGCTGCTGGACGGCGGAGGGCGGGGGGTGAAGTTCAAGCCACTGTACGATGAGCGGCGTCCCATCCGGGAGAAAATCGAGACGATCGCGCGGGAGATCTACGGTGCGGCGGGCGTGGCGTTCGCGCCGGCGGCGGAGCGTGCCCTGGAGCAGCTCCCGGCGCTCGGCCTGGGCGAAACGCCGGTATGCATGGCCAAGACGCAATACTCGTTTTCGGACGATCCCGCGAAGCTCGGCGCCCCGAGCGGGTTCACGCTCCAGGTGCGCGACATTCTTCCGTCCGCGGGCGCGGGGTTCGTGGTCGCGCTCGCAGGCGATATCATGACGATGCCCGGGCTCTCCAAGACGCCCGCGGCCGAAAAGATCCGGGTGCATCCGGATGGAACGATCGAGGGACTGTTCTGATGGGACTCCAAGGCGTGACCATGGTGGTCGCGGAGCATGCCCCCAAGGCGATCGGCCCCTACAGCCAGGCGGTGGTAGTGGACGGGATGGTGTACACCGCGGGCCAGATTCCGCTCGACCCCACGTCCGGCGCGATCGTCGGCAAGTCGACTGCGGAGCAGGCCGAGCAGGTCTTCCGGAACCTCGCGGCCATCCTCAAGGCCGCGGGCTCCAGGCTCGATCTGGTCGTCAAGACCACGGTGTACCTCGTCGACATGGCCGACTTCCCAGCGCTGAACGAGGTGTACGCGAGACACTTCACGAGTCACAAGCCGGCGCGCTCCACGATCCAGGCGGCGGCGCTCCCCAAGGCGGTGCGCGTCGAAATCGACGCCATCGCCCGGGTGAGCCGATGAGGCGCGCGCTGCTCGCGGCGGGCGTGGCGCTGCTCGCGGCGTGCCCGGGTGCGACGACCAAGCCGATCCCCTCCGATCGGCTCGCGGCGGTGCCGGAGGCCGAGCGCGAGCTGGCGGAGAGCCTGTACGACGCGGAACAGGTCGTCGCCGGGCGCCTCGTGAGCGTGGCCGAGGCGGTGGAGTACGAGCGTCCCGGTCAGCTGGTGTTCGGGGTCCAGGGGAGCAAGGCGGTGGCGGCGCTCGCGTACAAGGGCGTGGTGCACGTCGACTCGACGCTGCTGGGGCGCGCCGCGCCCACGCTGGAGATCTTTTTCTTCGCGGCCCCAAAGGCCGCGATTCCCAAGGAGGACACGACGGCGATCTGGGTGTTGCACCGCCGGGTGCTGTGGCGGTTGAAGGAGTGTGCGGAGCGCCAGTCGGTCACGTCCACCGCGTGTCCGTCGGACAACGGCCTGGCGCTCGACTCCAACTCCGACGTTCGTCCGCTCGCCGAGTGGCCCCGCCTGCAGTCGCTCGTCGGCGCGCTGGGACTCGGGGCCCGGCGCCGCTAGATGCGTCGCTCTGTCGTGGCCGTGGTCCTGGGGTACGGCCTCGCAACTGGCGCGGCGGCACAGGATGGCCTCTCACCCGCCGACCGTGGGCTCGCCCGCGACATCTTCAAGCAGCTGATCGAGATCAACACGACGGACTCGCTCGGCAACACGCCGCGCGCCGCGCGCGCCATGGCCCAACGGCTCGTCGCCGCCGGCTTTCCCGCGCCCGACGTGCGTGTGCTGATCGGCCCCGACGCGACCCACGGCAACCTGGTGGCGCGCTACCGCGGTACGGGAACGGGAGGCCGCCCGATCGTCGTGTTCGCCCATCTGGACGTCGTGCCGGCGCGTCGCACCGATTGGTCGGTGGATCCGTTCACCCTCCTCGAGCAAGACGGGTACTTCTACGGCCGCGGCACGACCGACGACAAGGTGGGAGACGCGATCCTGGTCGCGGATTTCATCCGGCTCAAGCGGGCCGGGTTTCGGCCCACGCGAGATCTCATCCTCGTGCTGACGGGTGACGAGGAAACGGCGGGCAGCTGCATCGCCTGGCTCGTGGCCAAGCATCGCGACCTGATCGATGCCGAGTTCGCGCTGAACACCGATGCGGGGGGCGGCGTGCTGCGCGACGGCCATCGCGTGATGTTCACGGTGCAGGCGAGCGAGAAGGTCTACGCGACCTATGCCCTCGAAGCCGTGGACAAGGGTGGTCACAGCTCGCTGCCCCGGCCGGCCGACAATCCGATCTACCGGCTGGCCGGCGTCCTCCAACGCCTGGCGGCCTACCAGTTCCCCGTCCAGCTGAACGAGGTCTCGCGGGCCTTCTTCGAGCGCTCCGCCGCGATCGAGACGGGCCCGCTCGCGGACGACATGCGCGGCGTGCTGAAGGATCCGCCGGATTCGGCCGCGGTGGCGCGCCTGTCGGCGCTGCCGTTCTACAATTCCAAGCTCCGGACCACGTGCGTGGCGACCATGCTGACGGCGGGACACGCCGAGAACGCGCTGCCGCAGGCGGCGCGGGCCACGGTGAACTGCCGCATCCTCCCGGGCGAGCCGGCGAGCGACGTCGAGGCGACGCTGCGGCGCTTGGCAGCCGACGATCGCATCAGCGTGAGCACGGTCTACGTCCCGATCCCGAGCCCGCCCTCGCCGCTCACGCCCGCCATCATGGGTCCGCTCGAGCGGCTCGTGGCGGACCAGTTTCCCGGCGTACCCATCGTGCCGGTCATGGAAGCGGGGGCTACCGACGGATTATTCCTGCGCAATGCCGGGATTGCGACCTACGGCGTATCGGCGGTGTTCGAGGATCCGAGTGACATCCGGGCCCACGGCCGGGACGAGCGGATTGGCGTGCAGAGCTTCTACGACGCGCTGGAGTTCTGGCATCGCATGCTGCGCGCGTTCGCGTCGTGACAGTAGATTTGCGGGATTACGGGGGCGGATCGGGCCTGGTGGCTCGAGCGGTCTTCAAAACCGTCTAGGGCTCGATTGAGCCTTGGTAGGTTCGATTCCTACACGCTCCCGCCACACCCTCGCCCCGCGCAGTTCGCGCACGTCGCGCGGCCCCCGCCGATCCGGTATCTTGGGCCGTCCCCACGGCGGAGATCCCGGCGTGCAGGTTACCCCGCTCATCGTGGCGTTGATCGGCGCCCTCCAAGGCCCCGGGCTCGACTCGCTGCCACCGGCCACCGTGCTGCTCGATCAAGCGCGGCATCGCCTGGTCGTCGAGCTCCCGGCGGTTGACGTGCCGGCCGCGACCCGCGGCGAGATCATGGTCCCACTGCCGCTATGCCGGGTGCTCGTGCCCGTCAGCGCGTCCCTGCACAGCGCGCGCGTCGAAATCTTGGACGGCTCCGGGCACGAGCTGCCGCGCGCGATGCTGCATCACTTCAACTTGACCGACCCGGAGCACCGGGAGCTGTTCGTTCCCATCGGAATGCATCTCATGGCGGCGAGCAAGGAGACGCCCGCGATCACGGTCCCGCGGCTGCTCTTCGGCCTGCCGCTCGCGCGCGGCCAGCGGCTC
>QHTP01000289.1 GCA_003220855.1 Gemmatimonadota bacterium | reverse complement strand
CTCTTCGTCGCCGAGACTGTCGCTGCGACGCTTGAGCGACCAGTCCGACGTCTCACGGGACAACATTGTCACCCCCAGCTGAGGTTGGCATTGGTGTGAACGAGCTATCCGACTCCTCTTACGACTCCTCGGCCGCCCGCGCGTTGCGCGCCAGCTTGCGGCGCTCGGTGGCGCCCAGGGCCCGCTTGCGCAGCCGGATGGACGACGGCGTCACTTCGATCAACTCGTCGTCCTCGATGTATTCGAGCGCCAACTCCAGCGAGATCTGGCGTGGCGGCTCCAGAATGATCATCTCGTCCGACGCGGTCGTCCGCATGTTCGTGAGCTTCTTCTCCTTCGCCGGGTTCACGTCCATGTCGCCGGTCCGGACGTTCTCGCCCACCACCATCCCCTCGTACACCGCATCGCCCGGTTTCACAAACATCGTCCCACGCTCTTGCAAATTGAAGAGCGCAAACCCCACCGCCCCCCCTCCCCGGTCCGCCACCATCACGCCGCGGCTCCGCCCCTGCAGCGGGCCCGCCCAGGGACCGTAGTCGAAGAAACGGTGGTGCATGACTCCGGTCCCGCGCGTGTCCGTCAGAAACTCCGAGCGGTACCCCAGGAGGCCCCGTGCCGGAATCTTGAACCGCATCCGCACCATCCCCACCCCGGGGTTTTTCATGTCCAGGAGCTCCGCCCGGCGTGGCCCCAGCTTCTCCATCACGACGCCGAGATACCCCTCGGGGCAGTCGACCATCAGCTCCTCGTATGGCTCGAGCCGCTCGCCGTTCGGCCCCTCTCGCGGAATGATCCGCGGGCGGCTCACCTGGAACTCGAACCCCTCGCGCCGCATCGTCTCCATCAGGATGCCGAGGTGCAGCTCCCCCCGACCCGATACCGTGAACGTCTGGGGGTCGTCCGTTTCCTCCACCCGGAGCGCGACGTTCTTCTCGAGCTCCCGAAACAGCCGGTCGCGCACCTGGCGGCCGGTGACGAACTTCCCCTCCCGTCCCGCGAAGGGGGAGTCGTTCACCTTGACGTCCACCGAGATCGTCGGCTCCTCGACCGCAATCCCCGCCAGCCGCTCGAGATAGTCGGGCGCCGTCACGGTCTTGCCGATCTCGACGCCCGCCAGACCGGCGAGGGCCACGATGTCCCCGGCCGACGCTTCTTGCACCTCGACCCGGTCCAGCCCGTCGAACGAGAACAGCTTGACCACGCGCGCCTGCTCGTAGGTCCCATCACCTAGAGGACCGGGCTCGCCCAGAGGAAGTAACGCGACCGTCTCCCCCACCCGCACCCGACCCCGCTCGATCCGCCCAATCGCGATCCGCCCCAGATAAGAGGAATAGTCGAGCGTCGAGACGAGCATCTGGAACGGCCCCTTGGGGTCCGCCAGCGGCGCCGGGATGGTGTCTAGAATGGTCTGGAATAACGGGTTGAGATCGGTCCCCGGGACCTTCAGGTCGAGCGTGGCGGTGCCCGCGCGGCTCGACGTATAAAGGAAGGGGCAATTAAACTGCTCCGGCGTCGCCTCCAGGTCCAGGAACAGCTCCAGCACCTCGTCGTGCACCCGCAGCGGCTCCGCGTCCTGCCGATCGATCTTGTTGACCAGCACGATCGGCTTCAGGCCGAGCGCCAGCGCCTTGCCCGCCACGAATCGCGTCTGCGGCATGGGACCCTCGGCGGCATCGACCAGCAAGAGGAAGCCGTCCACCATGCGCAGGATCCGCTCCACTTCGCCGCCGAAATCGGCATGGCCGGGCGTGTCCACGATGTTGATCTTGGTGTCGCCCCACCGCACCGCCGTGTTCTTCGACAGGATGGTAATGCCGCGCTCGCGCTCCAGCGGGTTCGAGTCCATGACCCGCTCGGTCAGCTGCTGGTTGGCGCGGAACACCCCCGACTGGCGGAGCATCTGGTCCACCAGCGTGGTTTTCCCATGATCCACGTGCGCGATGATGGCGATGTTGCGGATCTGCAAGGGGCTAGGTCCTGACGGTGCTTAGTGGTGCCTCATGGAGGGGCGCAGTATAGGAGGGTGCTCTCGAAAAGACAAGCTCAGAAATCACCGAGCGGAGGGCCGGGTTACTCGCAGGTCGGATCCCGCTCCATCTGGACGGTCACGTGGCGGATGCCCATGTCGCCCAGGCAGGCCTGCACCGCTTCGAGCACCCGCTGGTTGTCGGCCGGGTTTTGGACGACCAGGTGACTGCTCATCGCGATCACGCCGCTGGTGACCGTCCACACGTGCAGGTCGTGTACCGAGGCCACGCCCGGGATGGAGGCGATCCGGTCGTGGACGTCCGAGAGGGCGATGTGCGCCGGCGCCGCCTCGAGCAGCACGTCCGCGCTCTCCTTCACCAGCCGCCAGGCACTGTGGAGGATCAGGAGGGAGATCAGCACCGAAATGATGGGATCCGCCTGCACCCATCCGGTGGCGAGGATGATCGCGCCCGCGAGGACGGCGCCGACCGAGCCGAGGAGATCGCTGGCGATGTGGAGGTAGGCAGCGCGCTGGTTGAGCGAATGGTCGTGCCCCCGATGCAGGATCGTGGTGCCCATCGCGTTCGCGGCCAGTCCCACGCCCGCCACGATCAGGAGCAGCGTGCCCTGCACGTCGCCGGGCGACCGCACCCGGCGATAGGCCTCGAGGCCGACACCGAGCGCGATCACGATCAGGGCCGCCCCGTTGAGGAGCGCGGCCAGGATCTCGAGGCGCAGCAGGCCGAATGTCCGCTCCGCCGTCACCGGCCGCTGGGCGAGCGCCGTCACCACGAGTGCGAGACCCAGCGCGGCGACGTCGGCCAACATGTGGCCCGCGTCGGCGAGCAGGGCCAGCGAGTGCGCGAGCCACCCGCCCGCGGCTTCGGCGACCATCACCGCGGCCGTGATCGCCAGCACGATCTTCATCCGCCGCCGGCTCTCCTCGCGGAGCGGAGCTCGATGCGTGCATTGGACTTCCAGTGGTA
>QHTP01000037.1 GCA_003220855.1 Gemmatimonadota bacterium | reverse complement strand
TATGAGGGAACCAGTGAAATCCAGCGGATCCTCGTCGCGCGCGGTCTCTATCCTCGAGGTTGAACTGTGTCCGAGCGGATCTACGTCGGCGCCGACCACGCCGGCTTCCAGCTGAAGGGGCAGATCGTGGACGAACTCAAGCGCCTCGGCTACGACCCGGTGGACGTGGGCCCGCAATCGATGGACCCGGCCGACGACTTCCCCGACTACGGCCGCCCCGTGGCGGAGGCCGTCAGCACCGGGAAAGTGCGCCGCGCAGTACTGACCTGCGGCACGGGGCTCGGGATGGCCTATGTGGCGAACCGGTTCCCGCGCGTGCGGGCAGCCGTGGCCTGGAGCCCGGAGATCGCGGAGCTGGCGCGCAAACACAACGACGCGAACGTGCTCGTGCTGCCCGCGCGCTTCGTGAGCGGGGAGGAAGGGTTGGAAATCCTGCACACGTGGCTCGACACCGCGTTCGAGGGCGGGCGCCACGAGCGGCGCGTGGCCAAGATCGACTCATGATCGACCGGCGCACCCCGCTCGCCCAGGCGGACCCCACGGTCGCCCAGCTCATCCGCCGCGAGGTGGAGCGGCAGGAGCACGGGCTCGAGCTGATCGCGAGCGAGAACTTCGTCTCCGTCGCCGTCATGGAGGCGATGGGCACTGCCCTGACCAACAAGTACGCCGAGGGACTGCCGAAGAAGCGCTACTACGGCGGGTGCGAAGTGGTGGACGAGGTCGAGCAGCTCGCCATCGACCGCGCCCGGGCCTTGTTCAAGGCGGAGCACGTCAACGTGCAGCCGCACTCGGGGGCGCAGGCCAACATGGCCGCCTACCTCGCGGTCGCCAAGCCGGGCGACACTCTGCTCGGGCTGGCGCTGCCCCACGGCGGCCACCTGACGCACGGCGCGCCGGTGAACTTTTCGGGCACGCTGTTCCGGGCGACGCATTACGGCGTGCGTGAGGAGACGGGCCGGATCGACTATGATCAGGTGCGCGACATCGCGCGGCGCGAGCGGCCGCGCCTCTTGATCGGGGGGGCATCCGCGTACGCCCGCGTCATCGATTTCGCGGCGCTCCGCAATATCGCCGACGAAGTGGGCGCGATCTTCGTCGTGGACATGGCCCACATCGCGGGTCTCGTCGCCGCGGGAATCCATCCCTCGCCCGTGCCGCACGCCCACATCGTGACGACCACCACCCACAAGACGCTGCGGGGCCCGAGGGGCGGCCTGATTCTGTGCCGGGAGACGTTCGCCAAGGACGTGGACAAGCAGGTGTTCCCAGGACTCCAGGGCGGACCGCTCGAGCACGTGATTGCCGCCAAGGCCGTGGCCCTGGGCGAGGCCAATACTCCCGAATTCAAACGTTACGCGCGGCAGGTGGTGCAGAACGCGCAGGCGCTCGCCGCGGCGCTGGTGGAGCGCGGCTACGCCATCGTCTCGGGGGGCACCGACACCCATCTGATGCTCGTGGATCTCCGGCCCAAGCAGGTGACCGGCAAGGAGGCCCAGGAGCTGCTCGACCGGGCGGGCATCACCGTGAACAAGAATACGATTCCCGGAGATCCGCAGAAGGCCTTCGTCACGAGCGGGATCCGGATCGGCACACCGGCCGTGACGACGCGAGGGTTCACCGAGACGGAGATGCACACCGTGGCGACACTCATCGATACCGTGCTCACCAAGCAGGACGACAGCACCATCGCGCGGGTCAAGGCCGACGTGCGCGAGCTGACGAAGCAGTTCCCCCTGTACGCGGCACCGGCCCGCGCCACCGCGGCGGCGTCCCATGGCTGACAGCAGCGGCTCGTCGGGGCGCCCCTCCCGCGGCTCGGGCTCGCTCACGGTGCATCCGGCCGAGGAGCTCGAGGTCTATTTCAACGAAGTCGCCCACGGCCGTCCCGTGGGCTTCGTCGCCTCCGCCAAATGGAAGCCACCCACCGACATCTTCGAGACCGACGACGCGCTGGTGGTCTACATGGACATCGCGGGCATGCGCTCCGAAGACTTCACGGTCGAGTACGCGGACGGCATCCTCACGATCGCGGGAGAGCGCCAGGCCCGGCGCAACGAGGGGAAGCCCCACTACCACGCGATGGAGGTGCAGGTCGGCCCCTTCGAGCGTCGGTTCCGCCTGCCCGTCCCGGTGGACCCCGAAAGCATCCGCGCGACCTACGAGCAGGGCTTTCTCGAAGTGTGGCTCGCCAAGCTGCCGGCCCGTCTGTCGGGGCCACAGTCGGTCCGGGTGCAGTAAGTGGATCGTCTGCCAGTCCTGCCGTGGTGAAACCGCTGGGCGGGACCGAGCCCCCCGAGGGGGCCGTGATGCATGCCCGCGCGGACGAGCTGTACGAGGTCGGCACGCTCAGCACCGTCGTGCGCATGCTCAAGCTGGGCGACGGCTCGGTGCGGGTCATGGTGCAGGGCCTGGAGCGCGCCCGGCTGCAGGAGATCACGCCCGCCGAGCACTGGCTGGTAGCGGCCTACGAGACGTTCGCCGACGCCCAGCCGGAGGACGCGCGCACCGAGGCGCTGAAGCGCACCGTGCACGCCCAGTTCTCCCGCGTCATCGACATCGCCCCCTATCTGGGCGAAGAGCTGCACGAGGTGCTCGTCGGCATCAGCGACGCGGGCAAGCTCGCCGACTTCGTGGCCGCCAACCTCGACCTCGCGCTCCCCGCCAAGGCCGAGCTGCTGGCCATCGACGATGTGAACCACCGGCTGGAGCGGCTGGCGGAGCTGCTGGGCCAGGAGCTGCAGGTGCTCGAGGTCGGCAGCCAGATCCAGGAAAAGGTGCGGACGCGGCTGGACCAGAACCAGCGCGAGTACGTGCTGCGCGAACAACTGCGCGTCATCCGCCAGGAGCTGGGCGAAGAGGACGCGGACGACGAGCTGACCGAGCTGGCCCAGCGGCTCGAGGCGGCCGGCCTGCCCGAGGAGGCCACCAAGGTGGTGGAGCGCGAACTCAAGCGGCTGCGGCAGATGTCGCCCCAGTCGGCCGAGTACCACGTGGCGCGCACCTACCTGGAAGTGTTCGCGACCCTGCCGTGGAGCCGCACCTCGGACGACCGGCTCGACCTGAAGGCCGCGCGCGACATTCTCGATCGTGACCACTACGATCTCAAGACGGTCAAAGAGCGGATCCTCGAATATCTCGCCGTGCGCACGCTCAACCGGGCGGCGCGTGGCGGCATCCTGTGCTTCGTCGGGCCGCCGGGCGTGGGCAAGACATCGCTGGGCCAGAGCATCGCGGAGGCGCTGGGCCGCCGCTTCACCCGCGTGTCGCTCGGCGGCGTGCGCGACGAGGCGGAGGTGCGCGGCCACCGCCGCACGTACGTCGGCGCGCTCCCGGGACGCATCATCCACGCGCTGCAGCGCTGCGAGACGCGCAACCCGCTGCTGATGCTCGACGAGGTGGACAAGATGGGCGCCGACGTGCGCGGCGATCCGACCGCCGCGTTGCTCGAGGTGCTCGACCCGGCCCAGAACGGCAGCTTCGTGGACCACTACCTCGAGGTGCCGTTCGACCTGTCGGGCGTCATGTTCATCGCCACCGCCAACAGCCTCGCGCCGATCCCCGATCCCCTGCTGGACCGCATGGAGGTGCTCACCTTGCCCGGGTACACCCCGGGCGAGAAGCTGGCGATCGCCAAGCGCTACCTGCTCCCGCGCCAGCTCACCGAGACGGGGCTCACGGCGGAGCGCGCCGGCATCGCCGATGGCGCGCTGGAGCGGCTCATCGCCGAATACACGCGCGAGGCCGGCGTGCGCCAGCTGGAGCGCGAGATCCAGGGCATGCTCCGCAAGGCCGCGCTCGACGTGGTCGAGGGACGCGCGGCCGTGGTCAAGATCACCGCCAAGAACATCGAGAAGTATGCCGGTCAGCCCAAGGTGCAGAGCGAGGTGGCGGGGCGGACCCCCGAAGTCGGCGTCGCGACCGGACTCGCGTGGACGCCGGTGGGCGGCGACATCATGTTCATCGAGGCGATCCAGATGCCGGGCAAGGGGCTGATCACCCTCACCGGCCAGCTGGGCGACGTGATGAAGGAATCGGCCCAGGCCGCCTGGAGTCTGCTGCGCGCCCGCGCCGGGCCGTTGGGGATTCCGCTCGAAGCGTTCACGCAAACCGACGTGCACCTGCACCTGCCCGCGGGGGCGGTGCCCAAGGACGGCCCGTCGGCGGGGATCGCCATCGCCACGGCGCTGGCGTCGCTGTTGTGCCGCCGCCCGGCGCGGCACGACGTGGCGATGACCGGCGAGCTGACGCTGCGGGGCCGCATCCTGCCGATCGGCGGCCTCAAGGAGAAGCTGACCGCGGCGGCGCGCGCCGGCGTCAAGATGGTGCTCGTGCCGGCGCGCAACCAGAACGACCTCGTGGACGTCCCCGACGAGGTGAAGCAGCTGCTCGAGATCACGCCCGTGGAGACGATCGACGAGGTGCTGGCGCTCGCCCTGCTGGAGCCGCGTCCCACCCGGCCCGTGGCCGTGCGGGCCCGGCCCTCGGGCCCGACGGAGGCCCGGCCGTGAGCGACTTCGCCACGCTGGAGGAGGCGTTCGCCCGCATCGGGCAGCACGAGGGGCGCTACCCCGAGCGCGGCTACCTGTTCGTGCTGGCGGCGCTCGAGTACGCCCAGGGGAAGCTCCCGGCGCGTCGCCACCTCTCCGGGACCGAGCTCGCCTGGTCGTGCCGCGACTTCGCACTCGACCAATTCGGCCTGCTCGCGCCGACCGTCCTCGCGCACTGGGGTATCACCAGCACCGAAGACCTCGGCCGCATCGTCTTCACGCTGATCGACGTCGGATTGCTGGCGCGCCAGCCGAGCGACAAGCCCGAGGACTTCGAGCGGGTGTACGATTTCGCCGAGGTGTTCCGCACCGGCTACCGCTGGCCCGGTGTGGAGCGCGGGTAGCGGGCGTCGTATCGGGCGAAGGGGGTGCCGCATGGAGGAAGTGAAAGAATGGCCCGCCTGCCGGAAGTGTCAGCAAGGTCTCCTGATCCCGTTGTCGGACTATGGTCGCGACGGGGCGCCGATTACGTACAAGGCTTGGGTCTGCACGAACCCGGACTGCGGGTTCAACATCCGCATCGATAACGGAGAGATCTCCTTCGGTCGGGCGATCGGCCAGAGCTTCAAGTAAGCTTGGACGCCGTGCGCGCGCCCGCCGTGAGCGGGCGCTTCTACCCTGCAGTGCCGGCGCAGCTCGAGCGCACCGTGCGGGAGCTGCTCGATTCGGTGGGTGTGGCGCGGCCCGCGCCGGCGCGCGCGGCCGTCGCGCCGCACGCGGGTTATCTCTACTCGGGGCTCACGGCGGCGCACGTGTTCGCGCGCCTCGAGGTCCCGCCGCTCGTCGTGATCCTCGCGCCCAATCACACGGGCGTCTGCCGCGCGCCGGGCGGGGCGTCGCTGTGGGAGGCCGGAGCGTTTCGCACGCCGCTGGGTGACGTGGGCGTCGACGAGGAATTCGCGCGGGCGCTCGTCGCCGCCTCGCCCCTCGTGGGAGCGGACCACGCGGCCCACGTCGGGGAGCACGCCGTGGAGGTGGAGCTGCCGTTCCTTCTGCTGCGGCGCGCCGACGTGCGCATCGTGCCGCTGGTGCTCGCGTGGGAGGCGTGGCAGGGCTGCCTCGAGCTGGGCGAGGCGCTGGCGGGACTGGTGGGACGCTGGCCGCAGCCCGTGCTGTTGCTCGCGTCGAGCGACCTGAATCACTATGAGCCGGCCGCCGTCTCGGAGCGCAAGGACCGGCGGGCGCTCGAGGCGGTGACCGCCCTCGACGGCGCGGAGCTGCTGGGTCGCTGCCGCGGCGAAGGCATCTCGATGTGCGGCCGGGCGCCCACCGCCACCGTGCTCGTCGCGGCTCGGGCGCTCGGGGCCCGGGAGGCTACGGTGGTGCATTACAGCCACTCCGGGATGGTGACGGGGGACGAGGAGGCCGTGGTGGGCTACGGAGGGGTGGTGATCCCGTGAACCCGATCCCCGTGCTATCCGCGACCGAAGCCGCGGGGTGGGATTCGGCCGCCCGAACCCAGTACCGCATTCCCTCGCGCGTCCTGATGGAGGCCGCCGGACGCGCCGTCGCCCACGTGCTGCTGCGCGAGTACCCCGCGGTGCTCGCCCGCGGGGCCCTCGTCGTCGCCGGCGCCGGCAACAACGGGGGCGACGGCTGGGTGGCGGCGCGGGCGCTGCACGCGGGCGGCGTGCCGGTGTGGGTGGCCGCCCTCGACCCCAAGACCGACGATGCGATCGACAACCGCGCGCTGGCGCGCGTGGACGGCGTGCGCGAGATCGGGCGCGACGAGCCGTGGCCCGCCGCGGCCGTCGCGCTGGATGCGCTGCTGGGCACGGGCGCCACGGGGCCGGCCCGGGGCGACGTACTCGCGCTGGCCCAGCGGCTCGTCGCCTACGGCGCTCCCATCGTCGCCGTGGACGGGCCGACCGGGCTGGACCTCTCGAGCGGGGAGGCGCACGGTCCCGTGCGCGCGTCGCTGTCGATCACCTTCGGCGGTGCGCGCCGGGGGCACCTGCTGGCCCGGGAGTGGTGCGGCAAGCTGATCGTGGTGGACATCGGGTTCCCGCCGCCCGATCCCGCGTGGCCCGTGCTCGTCAGCGATCTCTGGGCCGGGGCGCGGCTTCCCAAGCTTGCGCCCACGATGCACAAGGGCGACCGCGGCCGGGTCACCGTGGTTGGTGGCTCGAGCGGGATGACCGGCGCCGCGCTCCACGCGGCGCGCGCCGCACTCGCCGCCGGTGCGGGACTCGTGAAACTCGTCGCGGGGCCGGAGACGATCGCCGCGGCGCGCGCCAGCCTGCCCGACGTCCTGACCGTCGAGTCCGCCCTCGGACCGGACCTCGAGGCCGAGGCCGCGGACGCGCTCGAATGGGCCGACGCCCTCGTGGTCGGGCCCGGTCTGGGCCGCGAGCCGCCGCGGCTGCCGTTTCTTCAGGCGGTGCTGGGTCGTCGCCCCGTGCCGACCGTGCTCGATGCGGACGCCCTGTCGCTGTTCCACGGCCCCGCCGAGCGACCGGTGGTCCTCACCCCTCACCTGGGGGAGTTCCGCGCCCAATTCGGCGATCAGCTCGCCGATGAGGCGGCCAACGACCGCTGGGCCGCCGCGGCCAAAGCCGCGCAGCGGGTCAAGGGGACCGTCGTCCTGAAGGGCGTGCCGACCGTGATCGCCGACCTGCGCGGACCGGCGCACGTGGTGGCGAGCGGCAACCCCGGGCTCGCCACTGGCGGCTCGGGCGACCTGCTCGCCGGCTTTATCGGGGCGTTTCTGGCGCGCGGCAGCGCGGGGCCCGAGGCCGCCGCGCTCGGCGCGCACGCCCTGGGCCGCGCCGCGGAGCACGGCGCCCGTCAGTGGACGGCCCGCAGCCTGCGGCCCGCCGACGTGCTCGCCGCACTGCCCGAAATCTGGCGGGCGTGGGCGAGCCCGCAGCCGCATGGGCCCCCGGTCCTGGCGGTGCTGGAGCCGCCGGAGACGGCGTGAGCCCTGGAGGCGGGGCGCTCCGCCTGGGACCGGGTGGAGAGTTCGATCGCCTGCGCGCCATTTTCGCGAGCCTCGGCGCCGCCGGACGCGGCTTGGGTGACGACTGCGCGCTGATCCGCATCGGGACGCGCACCCTCGCCCTCAGCATCGACCTCTCCCTCGAGGGCGTGCACTTCCGCACCGACTGGCTCTCGTTCCGCGAGATCGGGTGGCGCGCGACCGCCGCGGCCTTCTCCGATCTGGCGGCCGAAGGAGCGACCCCGCTCGGCGTGCTCGTGTCGCTCGGGGTGCCGGGCAACCGGCAACGCCATTCCGGCAACGCTTCACCCGCGGTCCAGATCATGTCCGGCGTCGGGGCCGCCGCCCGCAGCGTCGGTGCGCACCTGCTGGGCGGCGATCTCGTGCGATCTGCTCGCTACCTGGTGGACGCGTGCGTGCTCGGCGTCGCCCAGCGGCCCGTGCGGCGCAGCGGCGCGCGCCCGGGTGACGGGCTGTGGGTGACGGGGCGGCTTGGTGGCGCGGGACTCGCGCTGGCCGCGCTCCGAGCCGGGCGCCACCTCGCTCCGGCCGTACGGCGCCGCTTCGCCCGCCCGGTGGCGCGGATCGCCGCGGGACGCTGGCTGGCGCGGCGCGGAGCGCGGGCCATGATCGATGTCTCCGACGGGCTGGCGGGGGAGGCGGGGCACCTCGCCGCGGCGTCGGGCGTGCGCGTCGAGCTCGAGCTCGAGCGGTTGCCGTGCTGGCCCGGCGTGACGCCGCTCGCGGCGGCGCGCAGCGGCGAGGAGTACGAGCTGTTGGTGGCCATGCCGCGAGCGTTCGGCGAAGCCGGCGCCCGCGCGTTTCGTCGTGCCACCGGACTGCCGCTCACGCGCATCGGCGCCTGCACCGCGGGCCACGGCGTCCGGACCGCGGACAACGGACGACGGATCACGCCTCCCTCCGGCTTCGACCACTTTCCCGGCCGATGATCCGTACCGCCTGGTTCGCCGTGGTGCTCGTGGTGTCGAGCGCGATCCACGCCACGGCGGTGATCGCGGCGGCGCTGCTGGGCGTGAAACGCCGCCCGGGTGGGGGGGGCGTGTACGACTGGGGGACGAACGACTGGTCGCGCGACCTGCTGCGGGCGGCTGGCACGCCGGTGCGGGTGGTGGGGCTCGAGCGCGTGCCGGCCGGTCCCGTGGTGTACGCGTCGAACCACTCGTCGATGTTCGACATCTGGGCGCTGGCGGCCACGCTCCCCGGCTCGGTCCGGTTCGTGGCGAAGCAGGAGCTCGCGCGCATCCCGCTCTTGGGCCGCGCCATGATCACCGCCGGCCACATCATGATCGACCGGGCGCATCCCGCGCGAGCGCTCGAGGCGTATCAGCAGGCGGCGGCGGTGATCGGCAGCGGCATCTCCGCCGTGGTGTTTCCCGAGGGCACGCGCAGCCGCACCGGCGAGCTGCTGCCCTTCAAGAACGCGCCGTTCGGGCTCGCGATCGCGGCGCGCGTCCCGGTCGTGCCGGTCTACGTGCGCGACACGTTCACCATCATGCCCAAGGGACGTTTTTTTCTGCGGCCCCGGCCGATCCGCATCGCGATCGGCGATCCCGTCTCCACGGTCGACCTGACGCTCGAGCGGCGTCAGGAGCTGCGCGACCGCGTGCGCGCGGCGGTGGTCCGGCTCAAAGCCCGCGTTGACGCGGACGCCTCCGACCGCTAGGGTACGGGCCATCATGAGCACGATCATTTCGGTGCACGCGCGCGAGATCCTGGACAGCCGGGGCAACCCGACCATCGAGGCGGACGTCACGTTGTCGAGCGGCGCGGCCGGCCGGGCCGCGGTGCCGAGCGGGGCCTCCACCGGGGAGCACGAGGCGGTCGAGCTGCGGGACGGCGACCCGAAGCGCTTCGGCGGGAAGGGCGTACTCGAGGCGGTGAAGAACGTCAACGAGGTCATCGCCCCGCGCCTCGAAGGCATGTCGGCGGAGGATCAGATCGTGGTCGACTATGCGATGCTCGATCTCGACGGCACGCCCAACAAGAGTCACCTCGGTGCCAACGCGATCCTGTCCGTGTCGATGGCCGTGGCGCGGGCGGCGGCCCAGGATGCCGGGCTCACGTTGTACCGCTATCTCGGCGGGCCGGTGCGGAACGTGCTTCCCGTGCCGATGATGAACATCCTCAACGGTGGTGCGCACGCGGCCAACAACGTCGACTTTCAGGAGTTCATGATCGTCCCGATCGGCGCGGAGTCCTTCGCCGACGGCCTGCGCACGGGCGTCGAGGTGTTTCACGGACTCAAGAAGGTGCTCGCCAAGCGCAATCTCTCGACGGCCGTGGGAGACGAAGGCGGCTTCGCGCCCAATCTCCCGAGCGACGAGGCGGCGCTGGAGGCGGTGATCGCCGGCATCGAAGGCGCGGGCTTCGAGCCCGGGAAGGACGTGGCCATCGCGCTCGATCCGGCCGCATCCGAGCTGTACCAGGACGGCAGCTACGTGTTCAAGAAGAGCGGGGCGGGGTCGAAGTCGGCGGAAGACATGGTCGCGCTCTACAAGAGCTGGATCGATCGGTACCCGATCGTGTCCATCGAAGACGGCCTGGCGGAGGACGACTGGACGGGGTGGGCGAAGCTCACGGAGGCGCTGTCGGCGCGGGTGCAGCTCGTCGGAGACGACCTCTTCTGCACCAACGTCGAGCGGCTCGACCGCGGTATCGAGGAAGGCGTCGCGAATGCAATCCTCATCAAGTTGAACCAGATCGGGACGCTCACCGAGACGCTGCAGTGCATCGAGCACGCGCGCTCCAACGGGTACGGCGCGGTCATCTCGCACCGCTCCGGCGAGACGGAAGACACGTTCATCGCGGATCTCACGGTCGCGA
Organism: Gemmatimonadota bacterium; assembly: GCA_003220855.1. Taxonomy (GTDB): domain Bacteria; phylum Gemmatimonadota; class Gemmatimonadetes; order Gemmatimonadales; family GWC2-71-9; genus AG41. The sequence goes on along the minus strand of QHTP01000037.1, from coordinate 24,524 downwards.
CCGGCGTGGGGCAGATCAAGACGGGCAGCGCCTCGCGCACCGACCGCGTCGCCAAGTACAACCAGCTGCTGCGCATCGCCGAAGACTTGGGCGACGCGGCCTACTATCCCGGCCGGCACCTGTACGGCCTGTGACCCGGACGCGCCTCATCGGCCTCGCCGCCGGACTGGTGCTCGCCGGACTGGCCTTCCAGGCCGGCGAGTACAGCACGCTCGACTGGCTCACGCTGCGCCGCCAGCGGGTCGAGGAGCGCCGCAGCGTGCGCGATCTCGAGCTGGAGCTCGACTCGCTGCAGCGTCTGGCGCGCGGACTCGAGAACGACCCCGCCGCGCAGGAGCGCGCGGCGCGGGAGCAATTCGGGATGATCCGGAAGGGAGAACTGCTGTATCGCCTGGTGCCGCCCCTGGAGGGCGGGAGCGGCGAGACGGCGCCGCGCTGACGCCCGTCAGGGGATGACAATACCCCCGGAGAGCGTGATCGCTTCGAGCGTTTCGTTGCCGCTGGGCCCGCCGAGCAGCGCGTCGTCCATGCGGTAGGAGAGCCGCAGCCAGATTCGCTGCTGCGGCGGCTGAAACACCACGCCGGCCTCTCCACCCTGGATCCGGCCGGCCCCGGTGGGCAGGTTCACCTCGGACGCGAGCGCCCGCCACACTTCGAGATAGCTCGCGAGTTGCCCCACCACGATCGGGGCGTCCACGCGGGCCCGCGCCTGCCAGAACACCCAGCGCTCGGTGGTGGAGTCCGTCACGTACGCCCGCACCACGGGCCCGGCGGTCATCTCGAGCCAGGGCAAGAGCCGGCCGCCCACGAACACGGTTCCCTGCACGAGGTCGACGTGCGACGCCCCCCCACCGGTGACGCCCCCGGGCTTGAGCTGACCTTGCATCAGTCCCAGGCCGAACAGCAGCCCGTTGACGCCAATCCGCCCCTCACCGCCGAACCCGGGACCGCGCAGCGACGTGCGGGCGAGGCCCGTGTCGCTGTGCACCCACATCATGAAGGCGTCCGCCCGCAGCGAGATGGTGGGCCGGCGCTGCGCGGACGCCGCCGACGCCGCCAGCACGAGCGCGCACGTACCGGCGAGCGCCCTTAGGCCGCCCTTCATCATGACGGGGCCCTCTCGGCGACCGTGACCGGTCCGGCCCGAATGAGCAGGCGCGCTTGCCCGCGGCGCTTGGCGTTCTCGGCTTGCACCCCTTCGACACGGCGCTGCCAGTCGGCGCGCGCGGGGGCGTTGGCGCGGATGTTGGCGTCGATCGGCCGGGGTTGGTGCGCGAAGAAGCCCACCAGCCCCGCGACGCTGACTGCGGCGGCCACCGCGAATCGGGCCCCCGTAGCCTCGCCGCTGCGGCCGAACAGCGACGGAAGCGCGACCACGGCGCCGCCCGCCAGGGCCCCCGCCGCGAGCGAGCCCAGCGCCGGCCCCGCCGACGTGCGCTCCGGCAGCAGGGCTGGCCCGCTCGGCGCCGGCCAGGGCAGCGTGTCGGGCGCCACCTGAGTGATGTCGAGCGTGACTTGGAGCGGACGCGGCCCGTCCTGCAGCGCCGGGCGTGGCGCCACATGCAACACGTAACGGCCCTCCGCCGGCAGCGTTCCGCCCGCCGTGAGGCCGTCCCATTTCAACGAGAGGCTGTCGGCCACCGGTCCGTCGTACAGCGTGCGCACTGGCGTGCCGTCGTCGCGCGCCAGCGTCGCCGTCACCGACTGCACCGACGTCGTGACCACACGAGCGGTGAACCACTCGAGGCGCGCGTGCAGCTCGGTGACGGGTGGGACTTGCACACTCAGGACCTTGGTCGAGCGGCGGACCTCCTCGTACAGGTTGGTAACTTGCGGCGGGAAAATGAGCTCGTCCGGTCGGTAGCGCGGGTCGAGGCGCACGAGAGTGCGGAAGGCGGCCGAGGCGGAATCGCGCTGCTGCTGGAACAGCTCAGTCGCGGCGAGATACGACAGGGCCCGCGCCCGCTGCGAGTCCGCCAGCGCGGCGGGCTCCCGGCGCAGCAGGCTCTCGCGCAAGAGCGCCACCGCGGCGTCGTACTCGAGCCTTTGATAGGCCCGCACGCCCTGCTGCAACAGATCGTCGGCCGACTGCGCGGGCACGCGGGACGCGGCGGCGACGAGGATCGCGAGAACGGTCAGGACGCGGGACACGGCTAGCGCTCCACCAGGGCGATGTCCGTGATCCGCAGCCGCTGGCCGGGAGCCAGCTCGACCAGGCGCTCATAGGGACGGAACCCGTCGCGCTCAACCCGCAGCCGATGCGCTCCGGCTGCCACCTGGAGGTCGATTTGTGGCGTGTTGCCCACCGGCTGACCGTCGACGTACACGCTCCCCCAGGGGACCGAGTTGACCGACAGCAGCGCCGGCTCAGAGGGGCGTTGGGCTGGGCGTTGGGCTGGCCGCTCGACGCGGCGCGGCGGTGGGGACACGGCTGGTGTCGTCCGCCGTACCACGGGTGTCCGCTTGACCGGCGCGGGCTCCGCTCGGCGGCGCGCTGTCTCGCGTGGCGGCTCGGGCGGGGGTGTCTCGACCGCCGGCTGCGGCGCCGGGTCTGGCGGACGGCCCATGTCGTAGGCGCTGGTCTGCGACGCCGGCGCGGATGAGGTGCCGAGCCAGACCGCGGCGCCGCCGACGAGGATCACCAGGCCGGCGGCGGCGACGAGGCGTCCCCGCCGGCGCGTGGGAGGACGCGGCGGACGCTCCAGCTCTTCGTCGTCTTCGTCTTCGTCGGCCACGATCACGACCGGGGCGCGCGGGCTCCGCTGTGGCGCCCCCTCGAACCAGGACGGCGGCTGGGCGGGAGCCGGGGCCGCGGCCGTGGCCGTGGGGCCGCCGAGCGCCGTGACGAAGTCGAGGACCGTCGGAAACCGCTCGGCGGGCCGGCTGCTCACGGCCCGGCGCAGCGCCTGCGACACGTGGAGGGGAATGTCGCTGCGGCCGTCGAGCAACCTGGAGAGCGGTGGCGCGTCGCGCGCCGGCGTTCCGGTCAGGCACTCGTACGCGAGCGCCGCCAGCGCGTACTGATCCGCGCGTGGTCCGGGCTCGCTCGCGCGCACTTCGTCGGGCGGAAGCTGGAACACCCCCCCCACCATGAAGTCGCTCACCTGCACCCACTCGTTCGCGCCGACGATCACACAGTCGGAACGCAGACCCCCGTGCGCCAATCCCCGCCGGTGCGCGTGGTCCAGCGCGCTCGCCACCTGCTCTAGGATGCGGACGCAGGTCGAGAGCTCCAGCGAGCCGACGGTCTCGAGCATGCTCTCGAGCGAGCGACCGTCGACACGCTTCGTGGCGTACCACACGAACTGCTCGCTGCCGCCGAACCGAAACGGCGGGAGGATGTGCGAGTGCTCGAGCTGCATGGCCGTTTCGGCGGCGCGCGCGAACCGATCCGCCGCCGGTCCCAGGTGCTGGCGCGCGACGGCCTTGAGCGTCACCGGCCGATCGGCGCCGTCCCAGGCGAGATAGACAATTGGCCCCGGCAACCCTTGCAGCAGCGCTTCGATGCGAAATTCCGTCGACAGCTCGCGCCGCGCGTCGAGCTCCGTCGGGACGGTGTCGACCTCTTCCGCCACGGCCGTCGGCGCGTGTGGGCCGTGCGGGTCCGTCGGCGTGGACCGAGCGGCGGGAGTGGCGCGGCGGCCCCGCGCGGCATGGCCGCTTCCCTGGGCGTCCGGCGAAAAGCCGCACAGCACACAGGTGCGTGCCCCTTCGGGGATGTCGGCGAGGAAACACTGGGGACAGCGCATTACAGCACCGGGACCAAGAAGTGAACGCTCTCCATATTGCCCAGCTGAGGATTGCTTGCCACCAGCGTGTAATAGTCGGTCCCCGCCTGGTCGATGCTCAGGTCCGCGAAAGTAGCGACCCCGTTTACGGCGGGTTGGAGCAGCGTGCCGCTCAAGGTACCTGGTTTGAGCAAACCGCCGTTGTGGCCGATCGCGATCGTGATGCCGCCGCTGAACGTAGTCACGATATTGTTCTGGTCGTCCACCGCCGCGACTCGCACGGGCGGCGAGATCGTCGCACCTGGTGCCGTGTTGGTCGGCTGTCCCACGAACGCGAGCTTCGTCGCCTGGCCCGAGGGCGGCGGGGTCGCGGTGATGTCGAACGCGTCGCTCATATCCCCCGCGAGCGGGGATGCCGTCGCGGTGAGTGTATACCCCGTGCCGATCTGGTCGATGCGCAAATCGCTGAACGTGGCCACGCCCCCGATGGCGGCTACGTGATCAGAACCCGCAAGCGTCCCTGGCTGCAGCACGCCGCCGTTGTTGCCGATCGCGATGCTCACGGTCCCGGAGAAGCTCGTCACGACGGTTCCGCCTGAATCTAACGCCGTGACTTGGACCGGCGGCTTGATCGTACTGTCCTGCATCGCACTGTGAGGTGGAGCCGTGAACTTCAGATGGGCTCGCTGCGATCCGTATGGCGGCGCCCGCCCGCCGCCGGCGGGTTGGAACAGCTTGTCGAAATGACAGCCGACAGCCACGGCGGCGAGCAGCGCAAAGCGTAATATCCTCATACCCTCCTAAGGGTATGCAAGCGTCGCACCGCGTCGGCGTGGTCGAGGTACAGGCGTGTAGGGATATCTCCGGGTCCGTGCGGGGAGAGGTGTGGCTTCGACGCAACGGGTGTCTCGTTGGGTCAACGGAGTCGAGCTGCGACGGCCCGGATGCTGCTTCCTTCTTATCTCTATATCTGGGCAAAAACACAACGGCCGGCGTCGATTCGACGCCGGCCGTATGCGCTCTGACCTACTCCATCCTCACGGACTCAAGTTGGCGAAGTCGATGAAGCTGGCGCCGCTCCCGTCGATGAGCGTGATGCTGTACCCGAACCCGCCCGCACACCCGGGCCCGCTCGAGGGGAAGGTTTCGTGCCAGTTGGTCTGCAGCACTTCGCAGACCGTGTAGGTGCCGGCCGGCAGGCCCGAGAAGATATAGTTCCCCGAAGCGTCGGTCGTCACCGCGCCCGACACCGGACCGGTGAGTTGGATGCACCAGTTCGCGAGGCCAGACCACGGCGAGGCGTCAACGTACACCTGGCCGTCGATCTCCACCGTTCCACCACCTGCCGGGGCGCTCCCGCAGGTCGGCGACGGCGCCGGAGGCGGAGGAGGCGGAGGTGGGGGCGGCTGCGGAGGCGGGGGCGGATCCGCCACCGGGCACTTGTTGATGGTTGCACCCGGGTGCAGCGCCGCACGCATCGCGCAGTGGGCCGCGTCGTGGCCCAGCCCCGGATTGTCCAGCGACCCGGCGGCACGAGGCGCGCCTTTGGCTGGATTGTCCTGGGCCACGCTCGCGACAGCGGGCGTGGCGACCAAGGCGAGAAGGACCACGAGTACTCGGTTCACAGTGTCTCTCCTAGTCCAGTAGGGCTGAGGAGGGGCGCTGCGGCCTCAGCAACAGCCAGGTGGTGGGTATTTCCCCTAGTCCCACCGGGCAACACGAAGTTCGCGTAGCGCGGCCGGGGGGGCTGTGTGGCCCGTCACGCGATCACGTAAGCTCAAGTGAATCTGGCACTTGTGTGGATCAAGCCAAATCTGTGCTCGCCTACGCCGGTACTGCCGCCGCCGAGTGTGCTACGCTAGGTTGTTCTGCTGCACTTACGGCGGCGTAGCTCAGCTGGTTAGAGCAGCGGAATCATAATCCGCGGGTCGTCGGTTCGAGTCCGACCGCCGCTACTAGGAGCCAAGGCGTGACCACGCTTGTCCACGGGACGTGCCGAACCAGCCGCGGCGCACTCGTCGCAGCGCTCGCGCTCCTCGCGGTCTCGTGCCGCTCTTCCCGAACACCGACGTGGCTGGTCGAGCGGGCGCGCCAGGAAGCCGAGCTGGCCGCCCACTCGCAGGTGGTTCACGACTTCCGCTTCACGGATCGCAGAGAGGCCAGCGGCATCACGTTCGAGAACCGCGTCGTCGACGACGCGGGCAAAGCCTACAAGCTCGCGCACTACGACCACGGGAGCGGCCTGTGCGCCGCGGACGTCGACGGCGACGGTCTCCCCGATCTCTATTTCGTGACGCAACTCGGCACCAACGAGCTCTGGAAGAACGTCGGCAACGGCCGCTTCGTGAACGTCACCGCGCGAGCCGGACTGGCCATGCCGGACGACATCGCGGTCGCCTGCGCGTTCGCCGACATCGACAACGACGGCGATCCCGACCTGTTCGTCACGACGGTGCGCCACGGGAATCGGCTGTTCGAGAACCTCGGCAACGGGACGTTTCGCGACATCACCGCGCAGGCGGGCGTGGGCTACGTGGGTCACTCCTCCGGCGCGGTGTTTTTCGACTATGACGGCGACGGATTACTCGATCTGTTCGTGACGAACGTGGGGGTGTACACCAGCAACCAGCGCGGGCCGGGCGGCTACTATGTCGCGCTGGAGGACGCCTTCACCGGCCATCTCCACCCCGAGCGCGCCGAAGCGAGCATTCTCTACCACAACCTGGGCGGGAACCGGTTCAAGGACGTGAGTCACGAGGTCGGGCTGGTCGATTTGAGCTGGAGCGGCGATGCCACGGCGTTCGACGTGAACGACGACGGCTTCCCCGACTTGTACGTGCTCGATATGCAAGGCGGGAGTCACCTCTGGCTCAACGAAGGCGGGAAACATTTTCGCGACGCGACCGCGCAGTATTTCCCGAAGACCTCCTGGGGGTCGATGGGCGTAAAGGTGTTCGACTTCGATGGCGACGGTCGGCTCGACGTTTTCACCACCAGCATGCACGCGGACATGTGGGTCGACCTCCGCGCCGGCGACTGGGCGGGGGAGATGCGCAAGGACGACTCGTCGCAGGTGTCCGGTAAGTTGTTCCCGAAAGGGAAGGGCGGCCTCATCTTCGGAAACGCGCTGTTCGCGAACCGCGGGGGCGGCCGATTCGACGAAGTGTCCGACGCGGTCGGGGTCGAAACGTATTGGCCCTGGGGACCGAGCGTGGACGACTTCAATGCCGACGGATGGGACGACATCTTCATCGCGGCGAGCATGAACTTCCCCTACCGATACGGGGTCAACTCCGTCCTCTTGAACGAGGGAGGCCACCGCTTCCTCCCGAGCGAATTCGTGCTGGGCGTCGAGCCGCGGCCACACGGCACACAGCAGGTCTGGTTCACGCTCGAGTGCGAGGGCGCGGACCGGGGCCACCCCTTGTGCAGCGCCTGCGCCCACCCCGAGTCCATGAGCGGAGCGTGTCGGATTGATGCCGCAGGCCACCTGACCATGATGGCCTCGCGCGGCACACGCTCGGCGGTCGCACTCGACTTGGATGGCGATGGCGATCTCGACATCGTCACTAACGAGTTCAACGCCGGGCCGCAGGTGCTGGTGAGCGATCTCGCGCAACGACACCCGGTCCACTTCCTCCAGGTCCGACTGCGGGGCACGCGCTCCAACCGCGAGGGACTCGGCGCGCTGGTGACCGTCGTGCTCCCCGACGGGCGCCGGATCCTGAAGCTGCTCGACGGCAAGTCGGGATACCTCTCGCAGAGCGATCTGCCGCTCTATTTCGGCCTCGCGGACGCCGACCACGCCGGGGCGATCGAAGTGCGCTGGCCATCGGGTCGACGACAGAGCGTGGCCGGTCCCATCATGGCCGGCCAGACCATCGATATCGTCGAGCCGTAAGCGCTCGACACGAACTCGCTCTATCGCTCTTGGAGGCCCGTCCAGATAACCGGCCGGATGTCGCGCGAGCGCTCGGTGGCGTACGCCTGCGCCGTGCGCAGCAGGGCCTCGTATTCGGAGCGCCACTCCGCCGGCATGTTGGCGCGAAAGAAGGCGGCCGTCATCACGTCGCCTGTGAGGCGCTGGGCCGCGCCGTGGCCCACCGCCACGACGTCGCCCAGAAAGCAGGTCGAGCTGCCGGTGTCCATGACGTTCACCACGCGACACTCGAAATGCGCGTAGCAGTCGTCCAGCACCGGCGCGCCGAGCGTGCCGGGCCGGTGCGCGATGCCGGCCAGCTTGTCGCGCGCCCGGCCGCTCACGAAGCCGAGGCGGTGGATCAGCTCGAACTGATCGTCGCGCAGCAGGTGCAGCACGAAGCGCCCGGTCTCGAAGATCAGGTCGTGGCTGAAGTTGAACTTGTGGATGTAGACGGACAGCCGCGGCACCGTGGGGGCGATCGAAGCCCGCGCGGCGCTGTCTGAGATCATGCCGTTGCGCTTGCCGTCGCGCTGGCAGGTGAGCGCCACGACCGGCGAGGTCAAGTGGCGCAGCAACTGATAGATCTGATCGGGCTGCAGGTTTGGCATGGCCCTATTCTCGGGACCTTGCGGGCGCGCGGCAAGACGCAGCGCCGCGGCGGCCCCGCCTATCATTTATACTATGGTATGACCCCGATGCTCTCGCGCCTGCGCGATCACCTCGCCCGCCGCCGCCTCTTTGCCGTCGGCGGGACCGCGGTGGTGGCGGTGTCCGGGGGGCCGGACTCGGTCGCGCTGCTCGACCTGTTGCACACCCTCGCTCCGGAGCTCGGTGTTTCGCTGGTGGTCGCGCACGCTGACCACGGGATTCAGGCGGAGAGCCGAACGGTGGCACAGGCGGTCGCGGCTCTCGCGCAACACTACGCGCTGCCGTTCGAGCTCGGGGAGTTACGGCTCGGTCCGGGCGCCACTGAAACCACGGCGCGGCGGGCGCGCTACGCATGGCTCGCCGAGGTGCAGCGGCGCCGTGCGGCGCGCTATGTGGTGACGGCTCACCACCGCGACGACCAGGTCGAGACGGTTCTGTTGCGACTGCTGCGGGGAAGCGGGCCGGCCGGGCTCGCCGGCATGCCGGCCCGCGCACGGGGCGGACTGGTTCGCCCGTTGCTGGCGTTCACGCACAACGACCTGGTCGAGTACGTCGCCGCACGGCGCCTGCCGGTGCACGACGATCCGGCGAACCGCGACCCCAAGCACCTGCGGAGCTGGGTCCGCACAGTGGTGCTGCCGCTGGTTTCCGCTCGACTGGGCGCGGGCGTCCGCGACGATCTGGCTCGCGCCGGCCGGGCGGCGGCGCTCGAGCGACGTGCCTGGGATCGCGTGCTGCGCCACCTGCCCGATCTCGAGCTGCGGCTGCGGGAGGACGGCTTCGACGTTGCTCGGGGGGGGCTGGCGGGCTATGATAACGCATTGGCCGTAGCGGTGTTGCGGGCCGCGGCGCGTCGCGCGGGGTTGGTCTTGGGCCCAAGCCGGGCGCGTCAGTTGGTACGGCTCGCGCGGCGTCCGTCGGGGCGGGGCCAGGCGCTCGGTGGCGGGTGGGCGGCGGAGGTGGCATTCGATCGCGTCCGTGTGAGGCGCGCGGATACGCGGGAGGCTCGGGAGGTTGTGGAGGTGGTCGCGGGGCAGGTGGGAGGCCGTGCGCAGTTCGGCCCGTTCCGGGTCGAATGGTCGGCACAGCGCGCTCCCGCCCGGTTGCGTCGCGGCGACTGGACGACGTGGATCGCGGGCGGCGACTGGGAAGTCCGGCCCGCGCGCCCGGGCGACCGACTGGTGCCGCTCGGCGCGCTCGGGCATCGACCCGTGCGGCGCCTCCTGATGGAAGCGCGGGTGCCGCGCAGCGATCGGGCACAGTATCCGATCGTCGCGCGCGGCGAAACCATTCTCTGGGTCCCCGGAATCTGCCGGAGCGCTGCCGATCTCCCGCGGCCAGGAACCCCGGCGGTACGAGTGGATGTTACCAAGCACGACGAGCCTCAAGCAGACCGGCGGGCGTGAGCTCAAGCGGATCGTCTTCGATGAGGAGACGATCGCGCGTCGCGTCCGCGAGCTGGGCCAGGAGATCACCGCAGCGTACCCCGACGGCGAGCTCCTCGTGCTCGGCCTCCTCAAGGGGAGTTTCATTTTCTTGAGCGATCTCGTGCGCCGCATCGAGCGGCCGCTCCAGGTAGACTTCCTGGTGGCCGCGAGCTATGGCGGCGATACGATTTCGAGCGGCAACGTGCGGCTGTTGTACGATCCGGAAACGGAGCTGCGGGGTAAGCACATCCTGCTGGTGGAGGACATCGTGGATACCGGGAAGACGCTCAACCGGCTGGTGAGCTTGCTGCGGGAGCGTGCCCCCCGGAGTCTGGAGATTTGTGCATTGCTTCACAAGCATCTGGCCCCGCACCTGGAGCTCGAGGCGGGGTTCGTCGGGTTCGACGCCCCCCGCGTGTTCCTCGTGGGGTACGGGCTCGATCATGCCGAGAATTTCCGACACCTCCCCTACGTGGCGAGCCTGACCTGATGGCGAACCGCGTCCCGCCGCCGCGCGAATTCAGCTGGGCCCGCACCCTGCGGACGCTGTCGTTCTGGGCGCTGCTGATCGTGGGGTCGATCTTCCTCGTGCAGTTCGCTTCGAACCGTCGGCAAGAAGCGGTGGAGCTGTCGTACACGCCGCAGTTCACGGAGCAGCTGGACAAGGGAAACCTCTCCGCGGTGGAGATCACCGACCGCCAGCAGGTGAAAGGGGACTTCCGCACCCCAGTCACGATCGGCCGGCATACGGCCGAGCACTTCACCATGCTGTTGCCGTTCGAGTCCACCGACGCCTGGGTGGGCACCCTGCGGCAGAAGGGCGTAGACGTGCGGGCGCGCGAGGAGAAGCAGTCGTTCGGCGTGTTTCTCTTCAGCTTCCTGCCGTACCTGTTCATCATCGGATTGCTGATCTTCATGGTGCGGCAGATGCAGCAGGGGGGAAACCGCGCGTTCGCGTTCGGCAAGTCGAAGGCGAAGCTCCTGGCGGGAGACACGCCGAAGGTCACCTTCGCCGATGTGGCCGGCGCCGACGAAGCGAAACAGGAGCTCGAGGAGATCATCGATTTCCTCAAGGACCCGCAGAAGTTCCAGCGGCTGGGCGGGCGGCTTCCCAAGGGGGCGCTGCTGATCGGCCCTCCGGGAACGGGCAAGACGCTGCTCGCCAAGGCGGTCGCGGGGGAGGCGGGGCGGCCGTTCTTCTCGATGTCGGGCTCGGACTTCGTCGAGATGTTCGTAGGTGTGGGCGCGTCGCGGGTGCGCGACCTGTTCGAGCAGGGCAAGGCCCACGCGCCCTGCATCATCTTCATCGATGAGATCGATGCCGTGGGGCGGCACCGCGGCGCGGGGCTCGGCGGTGGGCACGACGAGCGCGAGCAGACCCTCAACCAGCTGCTCGTGGAGATGGACGGTTTCGAGTCGAACGACGGCGTGATCCTCCTCGCCGCCACCAACCGTCCCGACATCCTCGATCCCGCGCTGCTGCGCCCCGGGCGGTTCGACCGCCAGATCGTCGTGGACATGCCCGACGTGAAGGGACGGGAGCAGATCCTGCGCGTCCACACGCGCAAGATCCCGCTCGGGGCGAACGTGAACCTCGAGCGGATCGCCAAGGGGACGCCGGGACTGTCCGGGGCCGAGCTGTCGAACGTGGTGAACGAAGCGGCGCTCCTGGCGGCGCGGCGCAACAAGCCCGTCGTCGACATGAAGGACCTCGAAGACGCGAAGGACAAGGTCATGCTCGGCCTCGAGCGCAAGAGCATGGTCCTGACCGAAGAAGAGCGGAAGCTCACGGCGTTTCACGAGGCGGGGCACGCGCTCGTCGGGCTCAGCGTGCCGGGCATCGATCCGATCCACAAGGTGACCATCGTGCCGCGGGGCCGGGCGCTGGGGATCACGTTTTTCCTCCCCGAGAAGGACCGGCGCAACGTCACCAAGCAGTGGCTGCTGGGTCAGCTCGCCATGTCGTACGGCGGGCGCGTGGCCGAAGAGCTGGTGTTCGGCGCCGACAAGGTGACGACCGGCGCGTACTCGGACATCCAGCAGGCCACGGAAATGGCGCGCCGCATGGTGACGCAGTTCGGGATGAGCGACGTCGTGGGGCCGATCGCCGTGGGCGACCGTGAAGCCGAGATCTTCCTGGGGCGGGAAGTGGTGCAGCGCCGCGAGGTCTCGGAGCGCACCGCCGAGCTGGTGGATACCGAGCTGAAGCGGCTGCTGGGCGAAGCGTACGAGCGCGCGAGGGACATCCTCACCAAGCACCGCGACCAGCTCGACCGGCTCGCCGCCGCGCTGCTCGAGCGTGAGACGCTCGATCGCGAGGAGGTCGACCTCGTGATGGCCGGCAAGCCGCTGCCGCCAGTGGCGCCCGCGTCGACGCCCCCGGCCGCCGCTTCGCCCGAAGGCACGGCGCGAGACAAGCCGGCCGCGACACGCGGCCCGGTGCTGGGGAGCCCGCCTCCCGAACCCGCCGGGGCGTGAGCCCGAGCGAGTCCCAAGGACCCTAGACCATTCGACTGGAGGTGACGCACGACGAGCATCGCGGCCTCGTCGGGCTGGGAAGGGTGCGTCGCCTGGTTGCGCGAGGTGTTAGGATTGTACGGCCATGGAAGCGAAGAACGCCGACCTCGCCGCGCTGCGCATCAACCGCTCACCCGAGCCTGCCCCGGCGGCAACCCCCCGCCGGTCCCGGGGCTGGCTCACCATCGCCCTGCCCGCCGCCGTCCTCCTCGCGGCGGCCGCGGTGATTGCGGGCGGCGCGCTCGACCGCGCGCTCCCCGTGCATCTGACGCCCGCGACCATGGTGTCGCCGATGCGCTCGGGCGCCGTGCTCGTCGCCAGTGGCTACGTCGTGGCCCAGCGCAAGGCCGCCGTCGCGTCCAAGGGCACGGGCCGGCTCGTCTACCTCGGCGTCGTTGAGGGCGATCGGGTGCGGGCGGGGCAGGTGATCGCCCGCATCGAGGACGCGGACGTCAGGGCCCAGCTGGCCCAGGCCCAGGCGAACGTTCAGGTCAGCCGTGCCGAGCTGCACGACGCCGAGCGGTCGTTGGCGCGGGAGCGGCTGCTTGGCGACAGCGGGTTCTCGTCGCAGGCGAGCCTGGACGCCGCTGAAGCGCGCTACGAGCGCGTGAGGGCCGGGATTGTCTCGGCGGAGGCGGCGGTCGAGGGCGCGCAGGTCGCACTCGAGAATACCGTCGTCCGCGCGCCGTTCGATGGCACCGTGTTGACCAAGAATGCGGACGTCGGCGAGGTGGTGGCGCCGCTCGCCGCCAGCGCATTTTCCAAGAGCGCCGTGGTCACGATCGCCGATCTGCGCTCGCTCCAGGTGGAGGCCGACGTCGCCGAGTCGAACCTCGAGGCGACGAGTCCGGGCCAGCCCTGCGAGGTCGTGCTGGACGCGTATCCCGACGTTCGCTACCCGGCGGTCGTCGCCAAGATCGTACCGACGGCCGACCGAGCCAAAGCGACGGTCCAGGTGAAGGTCGCCTTCCGCTCCTACGACGCGCGCGTGCTGCCCGAGATGAGCGCCAAGGTGCATTTCCTGCCGCGCCCGTCGCGCGCGGCGGCGGACACGCAAGCCCTGCTCGTCGTCCCGAGCGCCGCGGTGGTCGAGCGGAACGGCCGCAGCGTCGTGTTCGTCGTGGAGCACGGCCGCGCGGTGGAGTTGCCGGTGGTCCCGGGCCGGCAGCTCGGGTCGTCCGTGGCCATCCGCGAGGGATTGCGTCCCGGCGTTCAGGTGGTCGACAGCGTCGGCGCCCGCCTGCGCGGCGGGGCCAAAGTCACCGTGCAGTAGAGGAGCTCATGCCCGATTCGATCGTCCAGGTCCGCGGGGTCTCGAAGTCCTATCGGCGCGACAGCTTGGAGATCCCCGTGTTGCGCGACATCACACTCGAAGTCCCCGAGGGCGAGTTCCTCGGCTTGATGGGCCCCTCGGGGTCCGGCAAGACTACGCTCCTGAACCTGATCGCCGGGATCGACCGGCCCGATGCCGGGAGCGTCTCGGTGGCCGGCACTGACGTCACGAAGCTCAGCGAGCCGCAGCCCGCCCAGTGGCGCGCCACGCACATCGGCTTCGTGTTCCAGTTCTACAACCTGCTCCCGGTGCTCACGGCCTTCGAGAACGTCGAGCTGCCGCTGCTCCTGACGTCCCTGTCCAAGGCCGAGCGAAAGAAGCATGTCGAGACGGCGCTCGCGCTCGTCGGCCTCGCCGACCGGATGGACTACTATCCGCGTCAGCTCTCGGGCGGCCAGGAGCAGCGGGTGGCGATCGCGCGGGCCATCGTCACCGATCCCACGATTCTCGTGGCCGACGAGCCGACGGGGGACCTCGACCGCAAGTCCGCCGAAGAGGTGCTCACGCTGCTCGAGCGGCTGAACAAGGAATTCAAGAAGACCATCGTGATGGTGACGCACGACCCGCACGCCGCCGAGCGCGCGCACCTCGTGCGCCACCTGGACAAGGGCGAACTGCAATGAGGGGCCAGCCGTGAAACTGCTGCGACTCGTCTTCAAGAATCTCTTCCGGCATCGCCTGCGCACGGCGCTCACCATCGTGGGGATCGCCACGGCGGTGATGGCATTCGGCCTGATCCGCACGATCGTGGGGGCCTGGAACGCGGGCGTCACGGGAGCGGCCACGAATCGCATGATCACCCGCCATCGGGTGTCGCTGATCTTCCCGATTCCGCTGCCGTACCGGGACGAGATCGCCAGGATCCCGGGCGTCACGGGCGTCTCGTGGGCCAACTGGTTCGGGGGCGTGTACGGCGACCCGAACGACTTCAAGAACTTCTGGCCCCGGTTCGCGGTCGACCCCGAGAACTATTTCAGCCTCTACCCGGAGTTCCAGCTGCCGCCGGACCAGCTGGCGGCGTTCAAGAAGGAGCGCAACGCCTGCGTCATCGGCCGCAAGCTGGCCCAGCAGCACGGCTTCAAGCTCGGCGACGTGATCACGATGGAGGGCGACATCTTCCCCGGTCGCTGGCAGTGGGTGGTGCGGGGGATCTACACGGGTCGCGACCCGTCGACCGACGAGACGCAAATGTTCTTCCAGTACGACTACCTCTTCGAGCAAGTCCGCCAGCGCGAGCCCGGTCGACCGGTGGACGCCGGATGGTACGTCCTGCGTGTGGGGTCGCCCGACGCGATGGCGCGGGTCGCGGCGGCGGTGGACACGCAGTTCGTGAACTCGCGCTCGCCGACCAAGACCGAAAGTGAGCGCGAGTTCCAACAGAGCTTCGTCCAGATGTCGTCGGCGATCATTACGTCGCTGCAGGTGATCTCGGTCGTGATCGTCGGGATCATTCTCTTGGTGCTCGCGAACACGATCGTCATGTCGGTCCGCGAGCGGACCCGCGAGTACGCGGTCCTGAAGACGCTCGGCTTCTCGGGGCGCCAGCTCGCGGGCTTCGTGCTGGGCGAAGCGCTGGTGATCTCGCTGTCGGGCGGCGTGCTCGGGCTACTCCTCACGTTCCCGATCGTGAAAGGGTTCGCGCAGGCGCTCCCGACTTTCTTCCCTGTGATCAACGTCGCGCCCATCACGATGGCGCTCGGGATCGGGGCGGCGCTCCTCGCCGGGCTCGCCGCCGCGGCCATCCCCGCGAACCGGGTCGTGCGCATGCCGATCGTCGTCGGCCTGCGGACGGTGGGATAGCCCGGCCATGATGCGGATCCCGTTCTCATACATCTGGCGGAGCCTCTGGGCCCGCCGCCTCAGCACCGCGCTCACCGTCGGCGGCGTGGCGCTCGTCGTGTTCGTGTTCGCCGGCGTGCTCATGCTCGCCCGGGGCCTGGAAGCGACCCTCGTCGAGACCGGCGCAGCGGACAACGTGATCGTGCTCAGGCGCTCGGCCACGTCCGAGCTCTCGAGTCAGGTCGACCGGGCGACGGCGGACGTGCTCGAAGCCGAGACCGGCGTGGCGCGGGGGACCGAAGATCGCGCCGTCCTGTCGCGCGAAGTGATCCTCGTCATCGACCTCTACAAGAAGAAGAGCAACGCGCTCGGCAACGTGTCGATTCGGGGCGTGTCGAACCGCGCGCTGGAGCTTCGGCCCGGGGTCCATATCGTCCAGGGACGGCCCTTCCAGTTCGGCACGCACGAAGTCGTGGTGGGGAAGGGCATCGCGACGCTCTTCAAGGGCGTGGCCCTCGGTGCAGCGCTCGCCTTCGGTGGCGACCGCTGGACCGTGGTCGGCATCACCGATGCGGGTGGCACGGCCTTCGACTCGGAGATCTGGGGCGACGTCGACCAGTTCATGCAGGCGTTCGGGCGCCCGGTGTATTCGTCCGTCACCTTCCGCCTCGCCCAGCCCGGCGGGTTCGACCAGCTCAAGACCCGACTCCAGGCCGATCCCCGCATGCAGTACGTCGAACTCAAACACGAGCGGGACTACTACCAGGAACAGTCGAAGACGCTCGCCATGTTCATCCGGACCCTCGGGATCATCGTGACCACGATCTTCAGCTTCGGCGCGATGATCGGGGCGATGATCACGATGTACGCGGCGGTCGCGAACCGGACCGTCGAGGTGGGCACGCTGCGGGCCCTCGGGTTCAGGCGACGCAGCGTCCTGGGAGCGTTCCTGGTCGAGTCCGTGCTGCTGGCGCTCGTGGGCGGTGCCCTCGGCGTCGCGCTCGCCGCGCTCCTCTCTTTCGAGCGGATTTCGGTCGTCAACTTCCAGAGTTTCTCGGAGATCGGCTTCGGGTTCGCATTGTCGCCGGGCGTCGTCACGGGCGCCCTGATCTTCGCCGTGGTGATGGGCGTCGTCGGCGGCTTCCTCCCGGCGGTGCGGGCGGCGCGGCTCAACATCGTCAGCGCGTTGCGCGCGTCGTAGCACGAGAGACTGGTGCGGTGAAGCTCACCCCGCTCGCCGCCCACACTCCCGAAGCCGTGCGTGCGGCGCTCGCGGCGCGGGGCTGGGACGCCCAGCCCGCGTGGTTCGCCGCCACGGGCCTCCAGTCCCTCGTCGTCCTGCTCGAGGACGTCACCGAGCCCGAGCGCGAAGCCCTGGTGCGCTGGGGCGCGAAGGCCGGTGCCGATGTGCTCACCGGCGAGGGATGGGCGCTCGTGAGCGCGGCGGCCAGCCGGCTGGCGCCGCTGGCGCGCCCCGACCGGGTGCCGCCGGGGCTCGAGCGCCTGGCGCCCGAGCTGGGCCGTTTCCTCGCGAGCTACGCCGATCCGCCGCGCCGCTGGGAGATCGTCGGGCGCACGCTCTCCCTCGACCATCCGGTCTTGATCGGCATCGTGAACGTGACGCCCGACTCCTTTTCGGACGGCGGCCGGTTCTCCACGGTGGATCGCGCGGTGGCGCAGGCCGAACGGCTGGTGGCGGAGGGGTGCGAGCTGCTGGACGTCGGCGGCGAGTCGACGCGGCCCGGCGCGGCGCCCGTGGCCAGCACCGAGGAAATCGGGCGGGTGGCGCCGGTGGTCGAGCAGCTGGCGCGTCGCGGGCTGGGGCCTATATCGGTGGATACGCGCAAGGCGGCCGTCGCGCGCGCGGCGCTCGCGGCCGGGGCCGCGGTGATCAACGACGTGTCGGGCCTGGCCTTCGATCCCGATCTGGCGCGCGTAGTGGCGCAGGGGGGAGCCGGCGTGATCGTCATGCACATGCGCGGGACGCCCGACACGATGGAGGGACTCGCCCTGTACCGGCAGGTGGCGGTCGAGGTCGCCGCCGAGCTGGGCGCCGCGGCGGCGCGGGCCGAGCGGGCCGACGTGCCGCGCGAGCGGATCGTGGTGGATCCGGGGTTCGGGTTCGCGAAGGGTCCGGAGCAGAACTTTCGCCTGCTCGACGAGCTAGCAACCGTGGTCGGCTTGGGGTATCCTGTAGCCGTGGGGCCGTCGCGCAAACGCTTCCTCGGGGCCGCCACCGGGCGGCCGGTCGAGGATCGCGACCGCGCCACGGCGGTGGCGTGCGCGCTCGCGTGGGAGCGCGGGGCACGCCTGTTCCGGGTCCACGACGCCGCGCTCACCTGCGAGGCGCTGCGGGTGGCCGGCGCGACGACGAGCGCAACGTGAACTTCGAAGCCTACCGGTTCCTGATCCCGCGGTTCTGGCCGGACGTGGTCGAGATCCTGCTCGTCGCGTTCGTGATCTACCGCTTCCTGCTGTTCCTGGTCGGGACGCGGGCGATGCAGATCGTGGTCGGCGTCATGATTTTGTCGATCGCCTATTTCGCGTCGCTGCTCGCCAAGTTCACGATGATCAGCGCGCTGCTCTCGTACGTGTTCACGTTCGGGGCGTTCGCGGCCGTGGTGGTGTTCCAGCCCGAGCTGCGGAATGCCCTGGCCCGTCTCGGCCAGTCGCGGCTCATGCGCCGCTTCTCGCAGAGCGAGCGCCAGTCGGTGGCCGAGGAGATCGCCGAGGCGATGGACCGGCTGTCGCGCGCCGGCACCGGCGCCATCGTCGCCGTCGAGGGCGACATCGGGCTCGAGGAGTTCATCTCCTCCGGAGTCCCGATGGAGGCCAAGGTCTCCGCCGATCTGCTCACCACGATCTTCACTCCGTACTCCCCCTTGCACGACGGTGCCGTGCTGGTGCGGGGCGACCGCATCATCGGCGCCGGCTGCGTGCTCCCCCTCACCCAGTTCAAGGTCGCGGACAAGTCGCTCGGGACGCGCCACCGCGCCGCACTCGGCCTGTCCGAAGAGACCGACGCCACCGTGTTCGTGGTCTCGGAGGAGACCTCGACCATCTCGGTGGCCAGTCACGGGCTGCTGCACCGCCATCTCACGCCGCAGCAGGTGCGCGATCTCCTCTCGGGCGCCATCGCGCACCTCGAAGGCGGCGAACGAGTTACCGCTGCCGCCAGCTGACCCCCCGATTGTTTCAATAAGCGCGCTGGGCTAATTTTTGCGGTTATGAATTTTGGGGCCTTCCCCGAGCGCCTGGCCCACGTACGGGCCGAGATCGCTCGGCGGCAGGCGATCGCCGGTCGGACGCACCCGGTGACGATCGTGGCGGTGACGAAGGGCTTCGGGTTGGACGCGGTGGAGGCGGCGCTGGGCGCGGGCCTCGCGGACGTGGGCGAGAACCGGGTGCAGGAAGCGCTGGAGAAGCTCGACACGCCGGCGGGGCGCCGGGCGACGTGGCACTTGATCGGGCACCTGCAGCGCAACAAGGCGAAGCTCGTGGCCGGGCGGTTCGCGCTGGTGCACTCGGTGGACTCGGCCGCACTGGCGGAGGAGCTGGACCAGCGGGCGGCGGCGCAGGGCGCGCGCCAGCGGGTGTTGCTGCAGGTGAATGTGGCGGGGGAGGCGCAGAAGAGCGGGTGCGCGCCGGCGGAGGCGCCGGCGGTGGCGCGCCGCTTGGCCGCGTTGCCGCATCTGATGCTCGAGGGGTTGATGACGATCGCGCCGTTCACCGATGCTCCGGACGTGCAGCGGCGCACGTTCCGTGGGCTGCGCGAGTTGCGGGACGCTTTGCAGGAGGAGGGGCTATGGCTGCCGACGCTCTCGATGGGGATGTCCGCCGACTACGGCACGGCGGTCGAGGAGGGGGCAACGGTGATCCGCTTGGGTACCGTCCTGTTCGGTCTGAGGGAGGCGACGACGCCGTGAGCGAGCCCGCGTTCCATCTCACCCCGCTCGACGTCCGGAAGCAGGAGTTCCGGCGCAGCCTGCGCGGGTACGAGCCGGTCGGCGTCGAGGACTTTCGCGCCCGCGTGGCCGACGAGCTGGAGCGGATCCTGCGCGAGAAGGCCGTGCTCGAGGAGCGCGTGGCGGCGCTTGGGGAGCAGCTGCGGGTGTACCGCGACCGCGAGCGCGCCATGAACGAGGCGCTGGTGGCGGCCCAACAGCTGCGCGAGGAGACGCGCGCGGGGGCGGCGCGGGAGGCGCAGGTGATCGTGCGCGAGGCCCAGGCGGAAGCGCAGCGGATCCTCGACGGCGCGCGCGCCTCGCAGGGCGAGGTCGAGCGCCAGAGCGCGGACGTGCAGCGCCAGTTCCAGGCGTACGTGGCCGGATTCCGCGCGCTGCTCGAGCGGCAGCTCGCCGAGCTCCGCGCGCTGGACGGTCAACGGGACGGATGATCGCGGATGCGGTCCGCGCGGTGCAGGCGCGGACCCAGCTCGTCCCGGACGTCGCGATCATCCTCGGCACCGGGCTCGGGGGACTCGCCGACGAGGTGAGCGTGGAGACGCGGATCCCCTACGGGGAGATCCCCGGGTTTCCGCTGTCGACGGTGGAGAGCCACGCCGGGTCGCTGCTGGTGGGGACGCTGGCCGGGCGGCGCGTCATGGCGATGCAGGGGCGGTTCCACCGTTATGAGGGATACACGCTCCCGCAGATCGTCTTCCCGGTCCGCGTGCTGCGGCAGCTCGGCGCGCGCACCATGATCGTGTCGAACGCGTGCGGCGGGATGCATCCCCTGTGGAGCCCGGGCGACTTGATGCTCATCGCCGATCACATCAACCTGTTGGGCGACAACCCGCTCGTCGGGCCCAACGACGACCGGCTGGGCCCGCGGTTTCCCGACATGTCCCAGCCTTACGACGCCGGCCTGCGCGCCCTGGCGCGCGCGGTGGCCCTGGAGCGCGGCCTCACCTTGCGCGAGGGCGTCTACGTCGCCGTCGCGGGTCCCAGTCTCGAGACCCGCGCCGAGTACCGCATGCTCCGCGCGCTCGGCGCCGATGTCGTGGGCATGAGCACGGTCCCGGAAGTGATCGCCGCAGTGCACCTGGGCGTCCGGGTGCTCGGGGTGTCGATCATCACCGACCAGTGCCTGCCCGACGCGCTGGTCCCCACGTCGGTGGAGCAGATCATCGCCGTGGCGCGCGGCGCCGAGCCCAAGCTCACGGCGCTGGTGCGCGGCGTGTTGGAGCGCCTCAACTGATGGCGTACCGGCTGTTCGATCCCAAGCTCTCGCCCGACGCGCTGGAGAAGCAGCTGCTCGCGGCTTGGAAGCACGAGCGCCTGTTCCAGAAAACGCAGGAGGCCGCCCGGTACGGCCCGCCGTTCGTGTTCTACGAGGGGCCGCCCACGGCCAACGGGCGGCCGGGCATCCACCACGTGTTCGCGCGCACGATCAAGGATCTGGTGTGCCGCTACCACACGATGCTGGGGCAGGGCGTCACGCGCATCGCGGGCTGGGACACGCACGGCTTGCCCGTCGAGATCGAGGTCGAAAAGACCCTCGGGATCTCCGGCAAGAAGCAGATTGAGGCATACGGTGTCGAGAAGTTCAACCAGCTGTGCCGCGAGAGCGTCTTCACCTACAAGACGGACTGGGAGTCGCTCTCGGAGCGCGTCGGGTATTGGCTCGATTACGAGCATCCCTACATCACGTACACGCCCGAATACATCGAGACGGTGTGGTGGCTCCTGAAGCGGCTGCACGACAAGGCGCTGCTGTACCGGGGACACAAGGTGCTGCCGTACTGCCCGCGCTGCGGGACGGCGCTGTCGTCGCACGAGCTGGCGCTGGGCTACGAAGAGGTCCAGACCAATTCGGTGTATGTCACCTTTCCCTTGGCGAGCGACCCGAACCGCCAACTGGTCATCTGGACCACGACGCCCTGGACCCTGCTTTCGAACGTGGCGGTGGCGGTCCATCCCGACCTGGAGTACGGCGAGTACGAGGTCAACGGGATCCGCTACGTCGCGGCGGTCGAGCGCGCGACGCACGTGCACGTGGGCGGCAAGCCGCTGGCGGCGGCCCCGCGGGTGGCCGGGTACCCGGGGCGCGAGCTCGTGGGCCTCAAGTACGTGCGCCCGTTCGACGTCATGCCGCTGCCGCAGGAGGGGCAGCGGGCCGTCGTGGTGGCGGGAGGCTTCGTGTCGGCGGAGGAGGGCACGGGGCTCGTGCACATGGCCCCCGCCTTCGGCGCCGACGACTACGCCGCCGCGCAGCAATACGGGCTCGCCATGGTGAACCCAGTGGCCCCGGATGGCACGTTCCAGGGCACCCGCTGGGACGAGATCAACGGCAGGCTCGTGACCGACAAGGAGACGAACCGGCTGATCATCGAGCGCTTGAAGCGCGAGGGTCGCTGGCTCGAGACGCTGCCGTACACGCACACCTACCCGTTCTGCTGGCGCTGCGATTCGGCGCTCATCTACTACGCGCGCAGCTCCTGGTTCGTGCGCACCACGGCGGTGAAGAGCCGCATGCTCGAGGTCAACGCGCAAGTCGGCTGGCACCCGCCGGAGGTCGGGAGCGGGCGGTTCGGCGCGTGGCTCGAGAACAACGTCGACTGGGCGCTGTCGCGCGACCGCTACTGGGGCACGCCGCTGAACGTGTGGGAGTGCGATGCGGAGGCCGAGCACCGCGAGGTGATCGGCTCCTTCGCCGACCTGGCGGAGCGCTGGGGGAAGGGGCTGCCGGCGGACTTCGACCCGCACAAGCCGACCATCGATCGGTACACCTGGCGTTGCCGCACGTGTGGCGGCACCATGCGGCGGGTGCCCGAGGTGATCGATGCCTGGTTCGACTCGGGCGCGATGCCGTACGCGCAGTGGCATTACCCGTTCGTGCACCAGGCCGACTTCAAGGCGCACTTCCCCGCGGACTTCATCTGCGAGGGGGTGGATCAGACGCGCGGCTGGTTCTACTCGCTGCTGGCGATCGGCGTGGCGGCCTTCGACTCGCTCGTGTACAAGAACGTGATCGTGAACGAGCTGGTGCTCGACGCGCACGGCCAGAAGATGTCGAAGAGCCGCGGCAACGTCGTGAACCCCTGGGAAGTGATCGAGGAATACGGCGCGGACGCGGTGCGCCTGTACCTGCTCGGTCAGAGCCAGGTGTGGCTACCCAAGCGGTTCGACCGGCGCCAGGTGCCCGATGTCGCGGGCGGGTTCCTGAACACGGTGCGCCACACCTACAATTTTTTCGCGCAGTATGCGGGCGACTGGAAGCCGTCCGACGGTGGCCCGCCGGTGGCCGGCCGTCCCCTCACCGACCGCTGGGTGCTGGCCCGGCTCGACGAGGTGGTCGCGGCGGCGCGCGCAGCGTGGAACGACTACGACGTGACGACCGGCGTGCGCGCCATCATGGGGTTCGTGGTGGACGACCTCTCCAACTGGTACGTCCGCACCAACCGACCGCGCTTCTGGGCCCCGGACCGGGCGGCCGACCCGGTCGCGTTGGCGACGCTGCACGAGGTGCTCGTGACGGCGGCCCGGCTGCTCGCGCCCGTGGCGCCGTTCATCGCGGACTGGATGCACCGCTCGCTCACGGGAACCTCGGTGCATCTGGCGCCGTTCCCGGCCGATCAGGGGCGACGCGAGCCGGAGCTGCTCGAGGCCATGGCGGCCCATCGCCGCCTGGCGTCCCTGGCGCGGGCCGCGCGGGAGACCAGGAAGCTCAACGTGCGCCAGCCCGTGGCCCGGCTCCAGGTGGCCGTCCCGACGGCCGTGAAGGGCCCGGCCTTTGCCGACCTGTTAGATATCCTGGCCGCGGAAGTGAACGCCAAGGCCGTCGACGTCGCGGGCTCCGACCACGAGCTCGTGCGGCTCAAAGGGAAGCCCGAGTTCCGCAGCCTGGGGAAGCGGTACGGCAAGGAGACGCCCCGGGCGGCCGCCTTGGTGTCGCAGCTCACGGCGGAGCAGCTCGCGGCGCTCGAACATGGGGACCCCGTGCAGGCGGGGGAGTTCGCCTTCCACCCCGAGGACGTGGTGGTCACACGCGAGGTGGTGAGCGACTGGGCGGTCCAGGCCGACGGTCCGTACGTCGTCGCCGTCGACCCGCGGTTGTCGGAGGACCTGATCCAGGAGGGCCTGGCACGTGAGCTCGTGCATCGCGTCCAGCGGCTGCGGAAGGAAGCGGGCTATGAGTACACCACCCGCATCGAGCTGAGCGTGGCCGGCGCGGCGGACATTGTGGCGGCCGTGTCGGCCTTTCAGAACTTCGTCGAGGGCGAGACCCTGGCCCGCAAGGTGGTGCTGGGCGCCGTGTTCGACGAGGCGGACGTGACACGAGAATTGGACATCGAAGCGCGCCGGGTGACGATTGCGATCCGGCGCCATGACGGACGAAAGGGCGGTACGCGATAATGCCGACGAAATCGAAAGCCAAGACGACCAAGGGTGGCCTGAGCAAGAAACAGCTGACCCACCTCGAAAAGCGACTGCTCGAGGAGCGGGCCCGCGTGATGAAAGAGCTCGGCTATTACGACGAGTCGTTCAACTCGAGCCTGCAGGCATCGGACGGCGATCTCTCGAGCTACTCGTTCCACATGGCGGACCAGGGCACCGACGCCATGGAGCGCGAGAAGGCGTTTCTGTTCGCCTCGCAGGAGGGCCGCTATCTCTGGCACGTCAACCAGGCCCTGCGCCGCCTGTATCAGACGCCCGACAAGTTCGGCAAGTGCGAGCAATGCGGGGAGGACATCCTGTTCGAGCGGCTCGACGCGCTCCCGCATGCGCGGCTCTGCATCAAGTGCAAGGCCAAGGAGGAAGATGGCAAGCGTCGCTGATCGGCGCGTGTTCTGGGCAACGGCCGCCGCGGTCGTCGTCGCGGACCTCGCCACCAAATTGCTCGCGGAGGCGTGGCTCGCGCCCACGCGGCCCATCCCACTCGCCGGCGATTACGTGCAGCTGCGGCTGGTCTTCAACCAGTGCGCGGCGTTCGGGCTGTGCCTCGGCGCCTACTCGCGCTGGATCTTCTTCGGGCTCGCCCTGGTCGCCTTGTTCGTGCTGCGGTCCATGGTCCTGGCGACGCGCCCGGGCGACCGCTTTCGAATCGTCGCGCTCGCGCTGGTGTGCGCCGGCGCGGTCGGCAACGTGATCGATCGCGTCCGCAGCGCGCGCGGCGTCGTGGATTTCGTGGACGTGGGGATCGGGAGCACGCGCTGGCCGACCTTCAAC
>QHTP01000304.1 GCA_003220855.1 Gemmatimonadota bacterium | reverse complement strand
GTACACGCCGGCGGGCGGGAGCGTGCGCCTGCAGCTCGGGCCCGCCAACGGCAAACTCACCCTCAGCGTCGCCGACACGGGGATCGGCATCGCCCCCGGCGACCTGCCGCACATCTTCGACCGTTTCTGGCGTGCGGATTCGGCACGCACCCGCACCGGTGAACGACCGGGGGCGGGCCTGGGGCTCGCCATCTGCAAATGGATCGCCGAAGCGCACGGCGGAAAGATCGACGTCGTGAGCCGCCCGGGACGCGGCACCACGTTTACGGTCACCCTGCCGTGGGAGCCGCCCGCCGGAAACTCCTAACCCGCTCGTCATCGTCGCGTCACGCCCGCGCTATCGCGCCGTAAGCCGGATGTGCCAACATGTTGGAGACCTCGCTGCGGAGGATCTCCATGCTCGACCGGTTGATCGAATCTGGCGCGAGAGCGACCGCCCGTCGCCACTTGGTGCGGAGCGGATTGATCGCTGTCGTGGCGCACGCCGTGATCGTCGCGGGCGCCGTGTGGGCGACGCTCGTGCTGCGAGCGGCCGGCATCGAGGGCCGCGTGGTGCTCCAGGTCGTGATCGATACGCTCGGTCGGGCGGAGCGAGCGGCGAGGTGGTCGAGAGCTCCAACCGGGGCTTCGACGCGGCGGCCCTCGCGTACGTGCGAGGGGCCCTGTTCCGGCCGGGGCGGGTGCGGGGCCTTGCCGTGCGCGTGTTGATCCGTCTTCCGATCGCTTTCACGCTGCAGGGGGCCCGGTGAGGCGGTGGCGCCGGACTGGGGTGCTGCTGGGGCGCCTCAACCTCATCCGGCTGTCATCGTTTTGTAATGCGCGTTGCACTAGCGGGCAAAGCGATCTGGCCACTATTTCATATGGAGACACCGATCACGCCGGAGGGCCATCACTCGTGTTCGACCACCTGATCGAGTCCAAGCGCACCAAGAACCGCAAGCGGGCGTTCGGATTGAGCGCCTTGTCCATGATCCTGCACACCGTCGTTATCGGCGCGGCCGTGTACGCGACCCTGAACGCCGGTCAGACGGACAACTCCGTCAAGGTCGACACGGCGCTGGTGTTCGTCGATCAACCGAAGCAGGACAAGCCGCCCGAGCAGCAGCCGATCCAGCTCGACGTGCCGCTGAAGGGATTCCAGACCGTCGTCGCACCCGATGTGATCCCCACCAACATTCCACCGGTGAACCTCCAGGAGCACTTCGATCCCAAGGACTACTCCGGGACGGGCGTGGAGGGCGGCGTGGCGACCGGCATCGTTCCCACGGGCAATGAAGTGTTCATGGAAGCGATCGTGGAAGAAAAGCCGGCGGTGCTGTCGGGGCCGGTCCCCGTGTACCCAGAGCTGCTCAAGCAGGCGCAGATCACCGGCCGCGTGCTGGTGCAGACGATCGTCGATACCCTGGGTCGCGCCGAGGCGAACTCCGTGAAGGTGCTGCAGAGCCCGAACCCCGGGTTCGATCAATCCGCGAAGAACTACGTGCTGAAGTGCTTGTTCCGCCCCGCGCGCGTGCACGGCCGGGCGGTGCGCGTGCTGGTGCAGATCCCGATCGATTACCGCCTCAAACAGTAGCGCCCAAAGGAGCCTGCGCACATGAGTCTCTCGCTTTACGATCTCTTCGTGACGATGGGGCCGTTCGCGAAGTTCATCGTCGTCGTCCTGGCGATCATGTCGGTCATCTCGTGGGCGAACGCCGTTCAGAAACTGGTCCAGATCATCCGGTCCGAGCGGCAAACGCGGACATTCGCGCCCGAGTTCTCGCGCTTCCTCCAGGAGGAGCAGCTCGACGGCGCGATCAAGCTCGCCGAGAAGCAGAACCGCAGTCACGTCGCCCGCGTGGTCGGTGAAGCCCTCTCCGAGGTGAAGCCGCTGCTGCGCGATCGCGCCACCATCACGGCCGCCGACATCAACTCGGTGGAGCGCGCGGTGGAGCGCGAGATACTTATCGTGGCGGCCGAGCTCAAGCGCGGCCTGGGCATCCTGGCCACCACCGGCTCCACGGCCCCGTTCGTGGGACTGCTGGGCACGGTGATGGGCATCGTGAACGCCTTCACCGGCATGGCGGCGTCGGGCGGCGGCGGCTCGCTCGCGTCGGTGTCGGCCGGTATCGCGGAAGCGTTGATCACCACCGCGTTCGGACTCATCGTCGCCATTCCGGCGGTATGGCTCTACAACTACTTCACCACCAAGATCGACTTCCTCTCCGTCGAGATGACGTACACGTCGAAAGAGCTGATCGATTACCTGATCAAGAGCGTCGGGTCGGAGTTCGGTCGGTCGATCTTCACCAAGGAAT